>DATMFC010000205.1:0-10834 GCA_035556335.1 Planctomicrobium sp.
ACAGCACCGTTCGCATTGAACCGCATGTCGCCGATGTGACGCATGGCAATATTCTGGAGTTCATTGTCGGGGCTGATCTCATTCTCGATGGAACCGACAACTTTGAAATCCGGTTCCTGATCAACGACGCCGCTGTCGAAACAGGAACGCCGTGGGTGCATGCCGGATGCGTGGGAAGTCAGGGGCAGACAATGACAGTCCGTCCCGGAATCACTCCTTGTTTTCGTTGCCTGATGCCGGAAGCACCGGGACCGGGAACAGGAGACACCTGTGACACCGCCGGAGTGATTGGTCCGGCCGTGCAGATCATGGCGTCTCTGCAGGTGATTGATGCCCTGAAAATCCTCTCTGGACAGCCAGAATTGATTCCACCGCGACTCACAATCGTTGACGTCTGGACCGGGTCGTTCCGTCACCTCAATCTGGAGACGTTGTCACGAAAAAACTGTTCCTGTTGCGGTGGATCAGAGCGTCTCTGGCTGAGTGGAGAGAAAGGATCGCAATCAACCGTGTTGTGCGGTCGCAATTCTGTTCAGATTGCCCCGGTCTCATCAACCGCCCTCAGCTTCGATACCATCGCAAGGCGATTGCAGAGTCAGGGGACAGTCCGTGTGAACCCGTTCCTGCTCACGTTTCGTCCAATGGAAATGGAGACGACGATTCCGCAGGCCGATTCTCACCAGTCCCATTCACAGCTGGAACTGACACTCTTCCGCGATGGCCGGGCGATTATCAGTGGAACTGAAGATCTCATCGCAGCCAAAGCATTCTACGTCCGCTTTATCGGAACATGAGTGACATCAGGCGTTGAATTGATTGAGCCTGACTGGGAGGGCGAGGCTCCTGCCGAGCCGCAAACACAGGGATTGCGTGATCTTTCATACGGCTCAGCAGGAGCTTCGCCCTCCCGAAGTTTATACCGTCAGATCTCATCTCAGATCTGTCTTGTTCTTCCCATTGATCCTGCCAGAAGCAGCACAATGATGGCTCCCAGGACAGACATCAGCATTCCCGTCGGTTGTAGCGGTTCTCCACCTCGAAAGACGTAAGTGAGAAACCCTCCTGCGAACGAACCGATAATCCCCAATGTCATCGTTGCCAGCCAGCCCATGGGCTGTGGCCCAGGAACCAGCATTCGAGCGATCAAGCCTGCCAGGATGCCGAAAAAGATCCAGACAATAATCGCAGATAATGTGACCATTTGTTTTTCCCCCTGATTGGAATTATTCATCTACCGAAAGCGATATGCTTTCAGTTGTTTTCTGATTCAGGAGTCGATTGCAGATACCGTTCCAGAAGACGAATATTTTTCAGGTTGGCTTTCCATGCCACATCAAGAACATCCCCGAGGACAGGGACGAGACCTGCCGCAAAGTCGATTGCGACATTTGCCATCATTTTGACGAGAATATCACGTGGAACTCCGAGTTGATGTGCCGCGTAAACAATGTACGCCGCCAGAAGACCTGTGGCGAAATCTCCGACGCCCGGGATGAGACCGATAATTCCGTCCCAGCCGAATCGGATTCCGATCCCAGGAATGCGGAACTTGTTATCCAGCAGCGTCCCCAGAAGTCGGACGCGCCGAAGCAGCTCCTTCTTTTCTTTCCAGGTCAGAGGACGTGCGTTCTGATTGAGCCTAAGCTGGCTCAGGATATCGAATTGTGACTGATGGGTGGTGATGGGGTTTGTCAATTCAAATTCCCTCCTCAAGGCATCTGCCCGGTGATTGCCAAATTCCGTTACTGAATCGAGTTGTGTTCCCGCGACTCTCACAGGTATCTGGGTGATCGGATTTTTTTCTGCCAGAGTGATCGCTGGGGGAACACTTGAGCCCAAAAAAAGGTCTTCAGCGTTTCGCAGGCGAAAAGTAGGGCTTTTGCGAGTCGAAACGCCTTCAATCGCCTGCACGCGGTAGAGCCGGCTGCTCTATTGAAAACGCAGGTCACCGGGGCAAAGATCACCAAATCCGGGTTCGCACAGAAAATTTCTGAACAGGACGATTTCCCTGGCCATGCGACAACATGGAGGATCAGCCGCCAATTCCCGGGTTCGAAGTTGAATCGACTTGGGAGTTTGCCCCCCAGCGCCTATTATTCATGGACGTTTGCTCTCGTGGAGCCGCAAGACAAAGATCGCGGGTGTTCAAACCGAACAGGCACGGCGATGACCTGCCAGGCCTGTTTCAGGTTTCTCGCCGGTGACGTTTAATTACGGGACGGAATTCGAGAGGGGTTGATTGAACACTCTCTCACTGATCGAGCAGGAACCAGATTTCGATGTCGCAACCCGAACCTTCTCCGGTCACCGAGACTTCCACTAAAGCTCCCGCACCTGTCAAAGCACAGACTCCCAAAGCGGAGGCTCCGCCGAAACACAAGGAAGGGACCAGAGACACCATCGAATCGATTCTGTTCGCATTCGTTCTGGCGTTTCTCTTTCGGACATTCGAAGCGGAAGCGTTTGTCATCCCCACCGGATCGATGGCTCCCACGCTTTACGGACGACACAAGGAAACAATCTGCGAAGCCTGTGGACATCACGTTGTCGTCGGAGCGAGCCATGAAGTGGTTCCCGACACCGGTTATCTGATGGCCAACAGCCGTCTCCGAGCAGCAGTCTGTTCGAATTGCGGATTCCTCAACGAACAGATTTTTAAAGACCCTGCGTTTAACGGCGACCGGATCCTCGTCAATAAGTTCACTTATGAATTTGGCGAACCAGACCGCTGGGACGTGTTCGTCTTCAAGTACCCGACCGAGCCTCAGACAAACTACATCAAACGTCTGGTCGGCCTGCCGGGGGAAACTCTGCGGATTCGAAACGGAAATCTGTTTCAGGTGGATGAAGACCAGAACGAGATCATTCTGCGGAAGCCTGAACACAAACAACGGGTCCTTCAGATTCCCGTCTATGACGACAACGAGCCCCCCACCGAACTGATCAAAGCAGGCTGGCCGGAACGCTGGGAGAATATGGTCTCCTCTGAGATGGGGGAACTGGGACGCTGGTCTGGCACTGATACGGGATGGGAACGGAACGAAGAACAGCGAACCTATTCAATCTCGAAAGATCAGGCTTCCCCTTCATGGCTTCGTTACCGGCACTTCTTTCCGACGCCGCAGGACTGGCGAACCTTCGAACATGGATTACCACTGGCTCCACAACCACGACTGATCGGCGACTTCTGTGGTTATAACGCGGCAGTTGGAGACCGTCCTTTTGACGCTCAGTCGCCGGACAGCATCGATTTCGGGTCGTACTGGGTCCCTGATTTGACAATTAATTTCGATATCGCCATCAAAGAGGTTGCAGATCAGGCAGAACTCGTGCTGGAACTCAGTGAAGGAACCACGTTTTATCGTTGCCGGATCGATCTGAAGACGGGTCAGGCGACATTGCAGGAAATCAATACACTGTTCAACAATCGGGTTCGCGACCTGTCTCAGGCGGCAACCCCGGTCAAAGGACCCGGTTCATTTCGCATCTCGTTTGCCAATGTTGACGACCGTCTTGGCCTCTGGGTAAATGATCAGTGGATTGATTTCGGAAAAGGAGCCTTGCTTGAGTCTCCGGGAGCCACCGGAAATTCACTGCCGACGGATCAGGACCTCACGCCGGTCGGAATTAAAGTCACCGGAGCAACGGCCACGATCAGTAATCTGTTTCTGGAGAGAGACATTTACTATCGCGTCGGACGCCCGGGCCAGGACTTCCGCCATCTTTCCAATCAACTGGGACGCTTCATGAACAACCCGGAGATGTGGGGAGAAGTCTTTATGAAGCACTCACGCGAACTCGGAGAACGCACGCTGGTGATTCCCGAAGATAATTTTCTGGCCTTTGGAGATAACAGCCCGCAAAGCAACGACAGCCGGATGTGGAATCAGGGCCAGGAATCGGTCCCGAGAAAGTTTCTGGTCGGCAAGGCGTTCTGGATTTACTGGCCTCATGGAGTGCCGTTCCTGAACAACGGCAAAGGCTTTCCGGTGACGTATCACTACCAGCACAGTCAGAATCGGAATCTGGAGAAAGTGAACGACTACCCGCGTTACTCGCTGCCGTTCTATCCCCAGTTCAGCCGAATGACCCGTATCCGGTAAGGGCCGTCCTGAGAATAAGTGTCGTGTCGTGAGTGTGGCCGGGGTTGGACAGAGCGAAGCGAAGGAAACTCCGGTCGAGCGCGAAGAGTTAAGAGAGTGAACAACGAATTCAACTCCTCTCTGAACTCGTTCCGGGGTTTTGCGAGTACGCTCCAACCCCGGCCACCCGGACCGTCAAATACGAAATCTCCTCCCGAAATCGAACGACACACCTATTCTATAAAAACGACAGCCATATTCAGGGCGGTCCTAACCTGAATGATTCATGGTAGGGTGGGTCAAAGTCTCGCAACGTGAAGGTGGGTCGTCGTCAACGGCCGATTGTGCTTGCGGCGGTCTGTGTTCTTTGGAAGTGAATCCTGCGACTGAAGACCCACCACGCCATCATGTTGGCTTGACCACCCTACAAGTGTGAATAATCCGGGCTAACGCAACGATCACAAAAACGGCTTGATGCCATCTCTTTGCGCCTTAGCGCCTTTGCGTGAGTCTCTCCTTCTTTTTTCCCCTAGATCCGGTCGAGCCAGTCGAGCCACAGAGCGATTTTGGAGACCACTTCCTCCGGGAAGACATCACCGTCGGTCTTCTCCTGTTCTACCACCCAGGCCGGAAAGTTCATTTGCCGAACCGCTTCGAACGTCCGGACAATCTGCCGGTGTTGCGGATGGTTTGGGGACGAGATGAATGCAATTTCCAGTGGGGCATCCGGATCAACATCAGGGGGACGGACACGGAGTGGGGCCAGTTGCAGAATCAGCCCACGCACCAGTTCACGATATTTGAATGCGATTTGAGTCGCGAACAACGCCGAGCTTTCCCGCCCCATTACGGTGATTCGAGCCGGATCCACTTCATACGTTTGTGTGATCTTTTCGATGATCGACTTGACCGACTCCTCATGCTCTGATGACCAGCCACTCACATCAGGTGCGCGTGGTCCGACCAGAATGATTCCGCGATCCCGGCAGACTTGTGACCAGACCCGCAACACTTCCGACTCCAGCGGATCCCCCGTCGGATGCAACCAGACAAGCAGTCCCCAACGATAATCAGGCCGATAGTTTTCCGGAACATAAAGCCAGTAACCGAGCCCATCCCCCGGCAGTTTGTCAGTCGTGCGACCAATCTTCACGGTCACCGGTCGTTCCGGTTGAGGGATCGGAAACGGTTCAATACTGTCTGGTGGAGCCGACGGACGAACCACCAGCGTGGCCGAAAGTTCCTGTGTTGTGTCTCCACGACGAACCGTCAATGGGAGTGATTCTTCCGGTTGCAGCCTGCGAACTCGTTCTGCGAGTTCTTGTGAATTCTTGATGGGCTCCGATGCCGCGTGAGTCACGGCGTCCCCGTTTTTTAACTCCGCTTCAGCCGCTGGACTCTCCGGCAGCACATCACGAACAACCAGTCCGGCCCGGTCTTCACCAGTCAGCCGACGATCCGGCAAGATCCCCAGATAGGGAGCAATGAAGGCTTTCAGTTGATCAGTGAGAGTCAGGTCGCGTTCAAGAACTTCATCCCCTCGTCGTACTTTCAGCTTGACGACATCATTTGCATAGAGTCCCCCAAGGATCTGCTTGAGGTCGTTCAGCTTCTCTACCGGATGCCCGTTAATTCCGACAATCACGTCATCCACTTTCAGTCCCGACTTGTCAGCGGGGGAATCGGGACGAACACGAATCGCTTTCGCAGCACCACTCACCGGGCCGTTGTCTTCAAAGCCAATTCCCATCAACCCGGGCTTCAACGTTTCTCCTTCCAGCAGTCGCGGAAGAACAGCCTGAAGATCGGTTAACGGAACAGCGAAGCCAATCCCGCTGTCATACCATTCAACGCCGGCGGTCGTTCCCCGGGCATCAGGCGATAACGGAACAATAATTCCAAGACACCGACCCGTCAGATCGACCAGGGGTCCCCCATAATTCAGAGGAGACGTCTTTGCATCTGTCTGTAATGCCCGGCCCCAGACTCGATTTAATGCACTGATAATTCCGACCGAAGCATTGGGGAATTTCAAATCAAACGTTCGCCCCACTGCGATTGCCGATTGTCCAACCTGCACCTGATCCGCCGGGACAGGTTGGAGCGGAGTCAGCCCGTGGGCTTTGATTTTGAGAAGGGTCAGCATTCTCGATTCATCGTTCGCCACAATCTCCGCAGCAAACTTCCGCTCGTCAGAGAGAGTCACCACCACTGACGATGGATTGGAAAGAAAGTTGAAACGACTGGTGACGATATAGCCATCTTCACGGATGACGCATCCGGATGTTGGACCGGTTCCCGTCAACGTTTGTCCGACAAGATCCTGTCCACCAACCGTTTCAATACGAACGACACTCGGGTCAACCGCCGCCACGGCCTGTTGAAACGCCTGCTGTAGCTGTGCAGGATCCTGAGCCTGCCCTCGGCTTGCCTCGCTGCCGAACCAGTAAAGACAGCATCCAATAATGAGCAGTATTCGCATGAAAACTTCCTTGGAATCGATCAGCTCTACTCTAACACGGGACGCTTTAGATGCCAGTCGGTTTCTTTCTCGAACATCCGCGCGGCTCGCAACAGTCGCTCTTCTTCAAACGCCGGGGCGAGAAGTTGCAGACCGATTGGCAGCCCGTCTGAACTCATTCCACAGGGAAGTGAGATCCCCGGCAACCCGGCAAGGTTGGCACCGATCGTATAGATATCATTGAGGTACATCTGCAACGGATCTGACACCAGGTCTCCGAGTCGAAACGCCGGAGTGGGAGTCGTCGGAGTCAGAATGACATCCACATTGTGAAATGCCGTTGCATAATCCGCCGCAATCTTTCGGCGAACTTTCATCGCTTTCAGATAATAAGCATCATAATAACCGGACGAGAGTGCATAAGTTCCGACCATAATCCGGCGTTTCACTTCGTCGCCGAATCCTTCCCCCCGACTGGCTTCATACATCTCGACAAGGTTGCCAAAGTTCTCGGCACGATGTCCATAATGAACGCCGTCATAGCGAGCCAGATTACTCGAGGCTTCACAAGGGGCAATCACATAATAAGCGGCAACACCATAACGAGTGTGCGGCAATTCAATCTCAGTGATTGTCGCCCCCAGCTGACGATAAACATCGATGGCATTCCGAACCGCATCGGCCACTTCCGTATGAAGTCCTTCACTGAAGTGTTCAGGAACGACCCCAACTCTCAGACCACTTAACGGTTGTTCCAAAGTCGACAATACGTCCGGAACCGGAGCATCAACCGAAGTTGAATCACGGCCATCGTGACCCGAAATAGTCTGAAACAACAATGCCGCGTCGGTCATGTTATGAGCGAACGGGCCAATCTGGTCGAGTGAACTGGCGAAGGCGATTAAACCATATCGAGACACCCGTCCATAAGTCGGCTTCAGCCCGACAATTCCACAAAACGACGCTGGTTGTCGAATCGATCCCCCGGTGTCTGAACCAAGTGAAACGACCGCCATCTCTGCCGCGACCGCCGCTGCGGAACCCCCGCTGGATCCGCCGGGAGCTGTTTCCAGATTCCATGGATTAAACGTTTTCTGAAACGCAGAGTTCTCGCACGAAGACCCCATGGCAAATTCATCAAGGTTCGTTCGTCCTAATAAAATCGCATCTTCAGAATTTAAACGCTCAATCACATGGGCGTTATAAGGAGACTGGAAATTATGTAGCATTCTGCTGGAGCAGGTGGCATTCCATCCCTTCACACAGAGATTATCTTTAATCGCAATCGGCAGTCCTGCCAGCAGTCCCAGCGATTCCCCGGCTTTTCTCTTGCGATCCACCTCGTCGGCAGCCTGTAGCGCACCGGCAGTGTCAACACCAAGATAAGCCTGCACCTGTGAATCGTATTTCTGGACACGATCGAGATACGCTTGCGTCAACTCGACGGCAGTGACGTCTCCCTGCTGTTGTAACTGAAGCAGTTCCGTGGCCGTTTTTCCGGTCAGAGACATTGTTCAGGCTCCTTCCAGAATCTGTGGGACAAGAAAGTATTTTCCGTCGGATTTCGGAGCATTCGACAGGGCATCGCTCCGTTCCAGCGACTCTTTTCGAACGTCATCACGGAAGACATTTGTCAGTTCGGCCGCATGGGCCATCGGTTCAATGCCATCGGTGTCGACTTCATTCAGCAGTTCAACATAGTTGAGAATCTGCCCAATCTGATCGACATATCGGGCCTGTTCCTCGTCCGACAATTTCAGCCGGGACAGTTTGGCGACTTTCTGCACGTCGCTGAGTGACAGTTGCATCGTTTCTCTTCCTATGGAACATTCGGTTCAGAAAGCCTGAATCCGATTGTGCATTATCATTGCATGTTCATGACTCACTCCAGGCAGAGCGAGTCCACACCTGACATCATCTCTACAACATTGCAGCAAAAATGCAAAGCAAAAACACCCAGACTAGCCCGAGAGCAAACCAGGCGACGGAACACACCTGCAGCAGGAAACGTTCATTCGCTGTCAAAACGTTTCCCTGAATTCGGGCAACTGCAAAATTCAATAACACAAACACCGCGACATAACATAATAGATGAGCAACGGCGAGGATAAGTGATGCCAGGAAACTCCCCCGCCCGGCAGCAAATTCTTCCTCCGGCAGACACCACAACGCATAACTTTGCCATCCCAGAAACAAGGCACCAAACAACAGCGGAATCATTAAACGTCGACGAACAGGAGTCGTCCTGGCACTGCTGATTGCAAACCCCAGTGAACCACCTGCCGC
Source organism: Planctomicrobium sp. (assembly GCA_035556335.1). Lineage (GTDB taxonomy): Bacteria > Planctomycetota > Planctomycetia > Planctomycetales > Planctomycetaceae > Planctomicrobium. Next base: position 8,830 of record DATMFC010000205.1, read on the forward strand.
CACCATCGGAAAGCTACTTAAATAAAACACCGTCGGAAGAGTCGAGTACCCGCTGGAAGCAGGGGCTCCCAGCCAGTGAATCGCCCCTGTATAAAATGCAAGAGAAAACCCCAGCGTCAGTAACATGGAAACAATAAATCGCACAGCAATGCGTGCTGGAGTGACAGGGGTTTTAATAAGGTGAACCTGATTCATTGTCTAAACTGTTGTTCGCTCTACTCGAACTTCTTCCCTGACAGCCGTTCGTATGCTTCCACATATTTCTCCCGGGTCTTCATCACGATCTCTTCAGGAGGAACTGGTGGAACGCTGTTTTTGTCCCACCCACTGGATTCCAGCCAGTCTCGTACAAACTGTTTATCGAAGGAGATCTGATTCCGTCCCGGTTCATACTGATCGGCAGGCCAGAAGCGGGAACTGTCCGGCGTGAGGACTTCGTCAATCAGAACAATTTCATCACCAGCCAACCCAAATTCAAACTTAGTATCGGCGATAATAATGCCTCGTGAAAGCGCCTCGGCAGCCGCCCGTTCGTAAAGACTGATGCTCAGCGTCTGTAAATCGTCCGCCAGTTCTTCGCCGACGATTCCATGCATTTCTTCAATCGAGATGTTCTCGTCGTGACCGGTCTCTGCTTTTGTTGCCGGTGTGAATTGAGTTTCTGGAAGTCGATCACATTCCTTTAATCCCAGGGGAAGGCGCTGCCCGGCCAGTGTTCCTTGCTCCCGATACTCCTTCCAGCCCGACCCTGCCAGATAACCTCGCACGACACATTCGATCGGGATCACTTCTGTTTTACGCACCACCATGGAACGTCCTTGCAGGGAGGCCACGTCCACGCCATCTGGCAGCGGAAGAGTAGTGACATCCAGACTGATCCGATGGTCATTCACCTGCAGTCGATCAAACCAGACATTACTGATTTGTGTCAGAATGCGGCCTTTATCTGGGATCCCTGCCGGAAGAATCCAGTCGAATGCGCTGATGCGGTCGGTTGCCACCAGAAGCAGCCGATCTCCAAAGTCATAAACATCCCGTACTTTTCCCCGACGGACAGGAACGTCAGGGATAAATGATTCCAGAAGAGTCGTCATGGCGGTTAACCGTTATTCTTGTGAGTATTTATTGCTCTTCAGGCAGGATGAATACTCACGCACAAGCGCTAAGACGCAAAGAACTTTATTTTATCTCTTTGCGCCTTAGCGCTTGTGCGTGAGTCTCCTCTTTTTTTACGATAAAAGTGCGAAAGTTGAACTTACGAATCCTGTGGAAGCGAGTGAATCCGAGCGATGATCAATTCGCGGACCGATTTCGCATCCGCCCCTTTCACCTGCTTCATCACATTTCCAATTAAAGCCCCAAGTGCCTGCTGCTTCCCGGCCCGAAAGTCTTCAATGGCCTTCGCTCCATTATCAAGGGCAATGGTAATGGCGTCGTCGATTGCTCCCGTATCTTTGACGATCTTCAATCCCTGTTCGTCAATGAGCACATCAATCCATTCCGTACGAATCTCCTGCACGCCGTCATGTTCTCGCAGCAGCCGTGTGAAAAGTTCACGTCCACTTTTAATCGTAATGACCTGATCCGTAATCCGTTTTAATAATGTGCCGAGAATCTCTGATCGCACCGGAAATTCACTGATTTCGAGACGTCGCTCTTTTAATTCCCGCAGAATATCCTGAGTGACCCAGTTGGCTGCCTGCTTAGCATCTCCACACAGGATTGCGACCTGTTCGAAATAGGCCGCAATCTCTCCCCCTTGATTCACAAGGACATCCGCATCATAAGCAGACAGCCCCAACTCCTCCTGAAACCGGGCTCGCCGTGTTGCAGGGGGTTCCGGCAGATGCTTTCGAATCTCGGCAACCTGTTCGGCAGTGACAGTGACCGGCAACAGGTCGGGATCAGGGAAATAGCGATAGTCGGCAGCGTCTTCTTTTCCGCGCTGAGCATAGGTCAGCCCACGATTAGCATCCCAGCCCCGAGTCACTTTCTCGGCTCCCGG
>DATMFC010000206.1:0-4883 GCA_035556335.1 Planctomicrobium sp.
CGATCTCAGGGTCCTGTACCGTTCGCAGCCGATGAGCATTCAACTCTGAGACGGTGTTGATAAAGTCTTCCTGCGCAGAATTCGTGATACCTGAAGGATTCGTCAGATTCAAAATCGGATCCCCCTGTCCCCGGAGCGGCACTCCCTGAAAAGAGGTCGGAAGAAAGCCGCTTGACCAGAGTGCGCTCCCCGCCCGGGGGCCACGCGGACCAGATTGCAGAACAACAAAACCCGGAAGGTTTTCCGATTCGCTTCCCAGTCCATAGGTCGCCCAGGCTCCCAGACTCGGGCGTCCCGGTCCCTGAAAGCCGGAGTTCATAAACATCTTGGCCGGACCATGATTAAAGACGTCGGTGGTCACTCCCCGTAACCAGCAGACGTCGTCGACAATCTGGCGGTGATACGGGAGCAGCTCGCTTAACGACATCCCGCATTCGCCATAACGATTAAACGTTCGACTGGAGCCCAGCAACTTGGCATCGGGCTTAAGAAACGCGAAACGGCGTCCTTCGGTGAAGCTGGCAGGGGGAGTCTGGCCGTTGTATTCCCGCAACAACGGCTTGTCTTCGAACATCTCCAGTTGACTGGGACCACCTGCCATGAAGAGAAAGATGACATTCTTCGCACTCCCGGGAAAATGTCCGGCGTGTGCTGCCATGGGATTGACCGCAGAAGCCCCATTCGCACGTCCGTTACCCATCAGTGACGCCAGCGCCATCCCCCCCAGACCGATCTGGCAGTCCTGAAGAAAATAACGTCGTGACATCTGATTCGTGAACAATTCCGGCGAATTCCGCATGATACTCTACCTGATAATCGACACTCTTAAACATCAATGAGAGAAGAGGACTCGCGCAAAGGCGCTAAGGGATTCAATTCACCCCTTGTGAGAATTGATCCTTTTCGTTTTATGCACATCTGTTTGCGAGAGAAGAAAAAAGGGTTCGTTGATTCATTCGTAAGATTCGTCTTATTCGTGGTTAATAAATAACTAATTAAATCTCTTTGTGCCTTAGCGCCTTTGCGTGAGTCTTCTTTCTTATCATAAATAAACTTAATTTCTGGTAATAAACTCATCTGTATTCAGCAGGACACGTGACAGGCTGATCCATGCGGCCGCTTCGGTTGCTTCCTCTTTCTTGAAGAGTGCAAGCGGTGCCAGTTGTTCGGCGGATTCAGAGTCGGCTTTGTAACGCTCTTCTTCTTTCTTCCAGTATCGTTTCAAAACGTCCAGTTCATTTTGATCCGGGGATCGGGTCAGGCAGAGTTGAAAGAGGTAGTCCAATCGTTCCGACCAGTCGGCATCTGGCTTGGATTCGGTTATCACCCGTTGTGCGAGCCCCTGTGCCAGTTCCATAAAGATGACATCGTTCGCCAGTGTGAGTGATTGCAGCGGTGTGTTCGACCGGGGACGCTGCGTACAGACTGTGCTGAAGTCAGGACTGTCAAACGTGGAGAGCAGGGGATGGGGGGCACTGCGATAAAGCATCGTATACATGGTACGTCGATAGCGGTCTGCTCCGGTGCTGACGGGCCATTTCTTTTTGTTCTGGGTGAAGCTGTAAACTCCATCTGGCTGAGGAGGATGAACACTTGGTCCTCCTAATTGCGGGGCAAGTCGACCACTTGCGGCCAGAGCCATATCGCGCACAATTTCCGCTTCCACCCGAAACCGGGACTGCCGTGACAGCAGCAGGTTTCGCGGATCCACCCGGTGCGCGGCTTCCCGAACATCACTCGACTGCCGGTAAGTCGCCGACAGGACAATCTGCCGGTGTAACCATTTCATGGACCACCCGTTCTCCATGAAAGAGCCCGCCAGCCAGTCCAGTAACGCCGGATGAGTCGGCGGATTCCCCTGAAACCCGAAGTCGTTTTCGGTCTCCACCAGCCCCAGACCGAAGTACCGCATCCAGACCCGATTGACAGTCACCCGTGCGGTGAGAGGATTGTCACGACTGACCAGCCATCGGGCGAGATCGAGTCGAGTATGAAACTCGGGGACCTGTTTAAGATGCTCTGTGAGTGCCGCGGGAGTACCGGGAGCCAGGGGACCTTGTTCTGTGTCGGGTTGCAGGAAGTCTCCCCGATTCAAACGGTAAGTGACCGGAGGGGATTCCATTTCCTTCATGACCATCTGTCGCTGGGAAACTCCTTTTCCCGGAAGACTCGCTTCAATCGCTGCGATCTTTTGACGTAATTCCGCCTGTCGGGTGGAAGGAGCAGGTTTGCTGAAATCAGGAACCGTCGTCGTCAGGTCCACTGCAAAACGGCCAATCAGATAGTTCTCGTTCAGCCCATGTCGCATCACCAGTGTGACGAGTTGGTCTGTCCCGGATTCAACGGTCTTGTCGAGAATCAGCACCAGTTCATGCGGAGCGTTCATCAGCAGGTCAGGGGACTTTTTCTTCTGTTCAGCTCCGACGTTAATGGCCCAACCCGACTTGGGTTGCTGATCGATGGCGTCACGCGCCGGATAGTCTGGCTGTTCATGGTCGGCAATCGCATCCGTGAATCGTTTGACTTTGCCATCGATTTCCAATTGAGTGTCAGTCAGAACAAAGTTTCCGTTTCCCGCGACGCCCGGTCCTTGTTTTGGAAGCGAAGGATGTGGAAGCACTCGAATCCGAACCGCATTCACCTTCCTGTCCGGAACGCGGAGTGTGATTCGATAGGTATCATTCTCCGATCCATCGCGATTGCTCAGAAGGGAACCGTCGGGGAGTCGTTGAAATGTTCCGTTGGCTTCCGTCGCAAAGTCTACGATCTCCGCGTGAGACCAGTTCCATTCCGGGACATTCGTTGCCGAAGCCACCTGATTCTTATCCTGTTGCTCCTGATCCTGAAGTTGCTTTCGAAGACGTTCGAGTTCCTGTAACTCGGCCTGCTGAATGCTCGTCAGTCCAAACATTTCCTGCTGATAAACGGGCACGGTCGGGCCGCTGTTGTTCGTGTCTTCACAACCATTAAAGAACGCATAGAAGCGATGATAATCATTATGAGTAATGGGATCGAATTTATGGGTATGACACTGGGCACACCCGATGGTGAGCCCGAGCCAGACTGCTCCGGTCGTGTTCACCCGATCGATGATGGCTTCATGCCGGTACTGATCGGGCTTCACTCCTCCTTCTTCGTTAATCATGGTGTTCCGATGAAAACCGGTGGCCACGAGTTGCTGTTTGGTTGGGTTGGGAAGAAGATCTCCCGCAAGCTGCTCGATCGTAAACTGATCAAACGGCATGTCCTGATTCACCGCCTGAATTACCCAGTCACGATAAGGCCACATGATGCGTGCCCCGTCGATTGTAAAGCCGTTTGAATCGGCGTATCGAGCCTGATCGAGCCAGTGCCGTCCCCAGCGTTCTCCATAATGCGGACTTCGCAACAGACGTTCGACCAGTCGTTCATAAGCATCCGGTTCCGCATCGTTCACAAACGCCAGAGTCTCGTCCGGATTCGGCAACAATCCCAGAAGATCCTGATAAAGCCGTCGAATCAGTGTCGCACGATCTGCTTCCGGTGAGGGGATTAAGTCGTTCTTTTTCAGTGCTTCGAGAATGAACTCGTCAATCTCATTGCGAACGTTCTTTCGATGCGGAACAACCGGAACAGGCGGGATCACGACCGGTTGAAACGCCCAATGATCCGCATAAACCGCCCCTTCCTGAATCCACTGTCGCAGCAGTTCAACCTGTTTTGGAGTCAAATGTTTATTGGAATCCGAGGGAGGCATTCGCTCCGATTCATCGTCGGAAAGAATTCTGGCAAGGATCAGGCTTTTGTCAGGATGACCGGGAAGGATCGCCGTGCTACCATCTCGATCCGCGATGGCCGCATCACGCAGATCGAGACGAAGATCTCCATGTCGGGTCCCTTCATCCGCCCCATGACACTGGAAACATTTATCAGAGAGAATCGGGCGAATATCACGACCGAAGTCGATCTCAGCGGCAGCGCACTTTCGCCCCTCGATCACAGAGGTTATTAACGCCGAAACCAGGAGAACAACGGCCAGCAGCGGTTGCCTGAATGTCATCATCCGTTTCTGATTTCGATACAACATTTCCTCTGCGGTCTCCACGATAAATCACCAGAAGGATCGAAAGAAACTGGGATCAGCGACCATGCGTCCTCACTTACACAACAACAGTGGGAATTCCGATGGGGAATAAAGTGTGAGGGCAACGAAGTCAGTACAACAGTGCAAGGCATACATGCCTTCCACTCACAGATCAGGTACGCAGGAACGCCTCAACCGATCTGACGATGCACCAAATTATTCAGGCCACTTTTAACTTACCGCAGTACCACGTTTCCTTGCACAGGGAGCGGGAACCGGACATGACTTACAGTAAGTTCATCACCTGCAAAAAAAGAAATGGAAACGTGGATCTCACCTCGCGCCGCTCCGTTGATTCAACACATCAAAACTAACCAGTCAATTGCTTTGTGTCAATGACTTTCGGGAATGATCTCCGGGCTTTTGCTTGTTTCAATCTGGACAACTTCCGGGAGGGCGAAGCTCCTGCTGAGCCGCATGAGCAATCACGCTTTCCATCGTTTGCGGCTCGGCGGGAGCCTCGCCTTCCCGAGCCATATTTCAATAACGCGAAAGCCCTGGGAATGATCTCCGGATGAGGGTGCACAGGCTCGACGTCCTGGATGAGACCAATCTCTTCCTTGATGAGAGACGATTTCACATAAACGGCGTTGCGTGGCCCCCGTCAATCTGACATTCAGGGTTGACCTCACCGTCTGGATGTTCACAATGGACTCTTCTGATCGCCGTTCTGGTTTCGGCAATATCGTCGCTTTATGCGGCGCGAGGCGTGTGGTTCGCCTCGCTCTTTCTTGAACTCCCGCCTGATCTCGGCGAGCGC
>DATMFC010000207.1:0-10653 GCA_035556335.1 Planctomicrobium sp.
CTTTGGCGTGAATGACGAAGCGGAGCTTCGTGGCGAGAGGGTTCCCAAACCTGAGCTTGGGAACAAGGAGACGCCATCTCAGGAATGATCCGGGCGATAGCGAATTCACACGATGTATTCACCGTTCCGCCGTACAGCGGGCAGCGTTTCATCAGTTGAAACGCTTGCTGCACGGGTACACGGTAGGACAATTCGCTCTTAGTACATCTGGACCTGTTTCTCGTAAGAGATTTCGTATTTCTTCATCTTCTTGTAGAGCGTGGTCCGATTGATCCCCAGAATACGGGCGGTTTCCTGACGGTTCCAGCCGTTCTGTTCGAGAGTATCGATGATGATCTGTCGCTCAGGATCGGCCAGTGCGGATTTCAAACCGGCACGGCCAGCCAGGCGCGGATGATGGTAGCTGGAATCCTGTTCCTCGCGTCGCAATTGTTCAGGAAGATCGGAATAGGTCACGATGTCCGATTTACTGAGTACTATGGCCCGTTCAATCACGTTCACAAGTTCCCGGACATTACCGGGCCAGTTGTAACGTTGCAGAGCATTCATCGCCTGATCGTCGAACCCGCGGACATGTTTTCCGATCTGTTTGTTGAAGTCTTCGAGATAATGCTCGATCAGCAACGGGATATCTCCCAGACGCTCCCGCAATGGCGGTTGAGTGATGGCGATCACATTGATTCGATAGAACAGATCCTGTCGGAACTCCCCGGAGCGAACGCGGGCTTCAAGGTCGTCGTTCGTCGCCAGAATCAGACGGACATCCACTTTATGCGTGGTGTTTCCGCCGACCGGTTCGAACTCGCGATCCTGAAGAACGCGGAGCAGTTTCACCTGCAGACTTTGTGAAGCGGTTCCAATCTCGTCGAGGAATAACGTACCGCCGTTGGCCTGCAGGAACTTTCCGACTTTGTCCTGAGTGGCTCCGGTAAAGGATCCCTTCACATGGCCGAACAATTCACTTTCCAGCAGAGAATCCGGCAGGGCTCCGCAGGCGACCTCGATAAACGGCTGATCGCGACGGGAACTCAGTTGATGAATGGCCCGGGCGGTCATTGTTTTTCCGGTGCCGTTCTCTCCGAGAATCAGCACGGTGGTGCGTGTATCGGCGACACTCTCAAGAAGGTCGAACATTTTGGACATTTTGTAGTCCCGTCCAATGATGTTCGCCATCCCGAATTTTTCGTCGAGCTGTTTCCGTAACGAACGGTTTTCTTCCACGATGCGGCGTTGTCCGAGCGCTCGTTGAATGGAGAAATTCAGTTCGTCGTCGATGATCGGCTTCGTGAGGTAGTCAAAGGCTCCCAGACGAATGGCTTCCACCGCGCTTTCGATGGTGCCGTATCCGGTCAGCAGGATAATGGCCGTTGTCGGGCAGTTGGCGACACCCCATTCCAACAGATGGAATCCGTCCTGATCCGGCAGGTTGACGTCACAGACAACCGCATGAAACGTGCATTCTTTCATCCGGGCCATCGCGTCACGGCAGGTCATGGCTGTTTCAGTGCGATGACCGAGACTGCGCAGGTAATCGGCCATTGCTTCACAGATATGGCGATCGTCATCAACGACAAGTAACGAAGCCTGATTCGACATAGTTCTTTCCTTGGAGCAATTTGCTCCGACATAGACCAGTCTGGTCTACACATGTGCCCGCTTGGCAGGATGTCTTAGAGCCGCGAACAAAACCTCTCAAACCAAGAGAATTTCCTTTCCGCGAGCGGATCGGGGTCAGTTTTGCTAGGGGTTCTTACATTATTTGCAAAAACGCTCTCGCGTTCGCTCTACCGGGTGCAGGCGGATTAAGGGGGTTTGAATACGCCAAATCCTCATTTTTCGCCTGCGGAATGCTGAAAACAATTTTGAGGTTTGTTACATGGAAGGTACGAAACACTACGTCACAGATGACCGCACGCAACAGATTTTCAGGGAGAACGATGTTTTCGGTGAACGTTTCGTTACGAAAGGCTTGTGGAAAGAGAGAAACGACAACAAAGATGTTTTTCCTGATCCTTACCAAAACCTTTCACTTATGTGCAGAAAATATTCAGATTGAATTCAAAATTTGTAATTCAGTGCATTTTCCTGAAGGCTCGTCCCTTCAATCCCGATTGATCTATCCGGTATAATTCCCATGATGCTGACTTGGAGAAGGGCCTGTCTGCTCAGCCTTCTCTCCCCGTTCCAAGAGTTCCTGCCAGGAGTGCCTCCGAAGATGCTTGAGAACCCATCGCCGTCTACGGCTTCGTCACGACGTGATTTTCTGAAACAGGGAACGCTGGCCGGTTTGGCTGGCGGATTACTGGCCACCTTTCCCGGCCAATCCAGCTTGTATGCCGCAGACACCGACATTATCCGTGTCGGGCTGATCGGTTGCGGGGGACGCGGGACCGGTGCTGCCAATCAGGCGTTGAATGCGGATCCCAAAGCCCGACTGGTCGCCGTGGGTGATGCGTTCGCTGACGCCATCGAGCCGAGTCTGAAAACGTTGCGTGCACAAGAAGGAATCGCGAAGCAGGTTGTTGTTGACGACGAACACAAGTTTTCTGGTCTGGACGCGTACCGTCATGTCACAGATTCCTGTGACGTGGTGCTGCACGCGGCCCCTCCGGGATTTCGCCCGGAACACATGGCCTATTCCGTTGAACATGGCAAACACATGTTCGTTGAAAAGCCGGTCGCGACCGATGGCCCTGGATTGCGATCGGTGATTGAATCGGTCCGTCGAGCCAAGGAAAAGAATCTGGCGGTCGTTTCCGGATTCTGCTGGCGTTACGACTCGGCAAAACAGGCCTTCTTCGAGCGGGCTCTGGATGGAACGCTCGGAGAGGTTCTGTGTACTTATGCGACTTACCTCACAGGTGTCGTGAAGCCGATGCCTCCGGCCTCGCAACGCCCCGCCGGAATGACCGATCTCGAATGGCAGGTTCGTAACTGGTACAACTTCACCTGGTTGTCTGGTGATGGTCTGGTCGAACAGGCGATTCACGCGGTGGACTGGATTGCCTGGTCGAAAGGGGACATCCCTCCGGTCAGTTGCACCGCTGTCGGCGGTCGACAGATTCCTTCACACGGGGGAGACATCTTCGATCACATCGAAGTCAATTACTTGTGGCCCAACGGCACCCGTGGATTCATTGCTCAACGCCAGATGAACGGCTGTTACAGTGAGAACAACTGTTACATTCTGGGAAGCAAAGGGAAGGGAGATCTGACCCGTCGTGGTGCGACAACCGAAGTCGGGGAGGAAAAATGGAAATACAGCGGCCCTACTCCAAACATGTATCAGGTGGAACACAACGAACTGTTCCGCTCGATCCGTGAAGGAAAGCCGATCAACAACGGCGACCGTATGGTCAACAGCACACTGATGGGGCTGATGGGACGCATGGCGGGCTACACCGGTAAGGAAATTACCGCCGATATGGCCCTGAATTCCACCGAAAAACTGGTTCCGGAGACCCCGAACTGGGAAGCCCCGGTCGAATTCCGCCCGATCCCGCAACCACCACAATCAGTCACATAATTGAAACCTGCGTCACGTTCCTCCAATCCAACGGAGGGACCTGATATGCTTTCCGGGAAGGAAACTCATGAGAGTCTCCTTCCTTTTTTTGTTGAACCATCGCCTTTGACCGCTCACTGACAAGGGGGTCTCCGTTTCTCATGTCCTATCCACGCATTGCCAGTTTGAAGACGCCGGAGCAGTTTTGTCAGCGAGTTGAGTCTCTCGGGATTGAATTCCCGTTCGATGAAACGGTTCTCTCCGGTCCTGACAGCCCGCTTGGACAGACGTGCCCTTCCGCCTGGGGAACAATCGGGAATCGATTCTGCATCCTGCCGATGGAAGGCTGGGATGGAGAGACCGACGGCACTCCCAGTGAACTCACCCGGCGTCGCTGGATGAATTTCGGATTGAGTGGAGCCAAGCTGATCTGGGGGGGAGAAACAGTTGCCGTCCAGCCTTCCGGGCGAGCCAACCCGAATCAATTGATGATCAACGAGCAGACTCTTTCTGACATTGAAGGACTGCGGCTTCATCTTGTTGAAACGCATCAGGAACATTTCGGAAGAACAGACGATTTACTGGTCGGCCTGCAGCTGACTCATTCCGGACGCTTCGCCCGACCGAACCAGAAAGCCCGACCGGAGCCTCGTGTCGCCTATCATCACCCGGTTCTTGATCAACGGGTGGGGATCCATGACGATCAGGCGATTCTCTCCGATGATGAACTGAAACAACTGACCGACGACTTCATTCAAGCGGCCGTGCTGGCAGACCAGGCGGGCTATGCGTTCGTCGATATCAAGCATTGCCATGGATATCTTGGTCACGAGATCCTGTCGGGAGTTGATCGACCCGGCGCGTACGGTGGAAGTTTTGAAAATCGAACACGATTCCTCAGAGATATTGTTTCCGGGGTTCGGGCCTCGGCACCTCGGATGCAGTTTGGCGTGCGATTGAGTGTCTTTGATTATGTTCCGTATCGACCGGGAGATGACCGGATTGGTGTGCCTGCCATGTCGGCTCCGTATGCTTATGCTTTCGGCGGTGACGGCACCGGTCTGGGGATTGATCTGGCGGAACCAATCCGATTACTGGAACTGTTGAAATCTCTGGGAATCGAACTGCTCTGCACAACGGTCGGAAGTCCGTATTACAACCCACATATTCAACGCCCCGCTTTGTTCCCGCCGTCAGACGGATATCTTCCCCCCGAAGATCCGTTGATCGGTGTCGCCCGACAAATTGAAGTGACAGGGCAACTCAAACAGGCAGTTCCCGATCTCATTGTGGTTGGTTCCGGTTACAGCTACCTGCAGGAGTATCTCCCGAACGTCGGACAAGCGGCTGTGCGTCAGGGACTGGTCGACTTCGTTGGACTGGGACGAATGGTTCTTTCTTATCCCGATCTGCCGGCCGACGTCCTGAGTGGAAAAGGTCTGCAACGCAAGAAAATCTGCCGGACTTTCAGTGACTGTACAACAGCCCCTCGAAACGGCATGGTCTCCGGCTGTTATCCACTTGATCCGTTTTACAAAGCACGACCGGAACGGCAACAACTGGTCGCCCTGAAACAGGAACTGGAACTTCATTCGTGACAAAGCATTGAAGAACGAATCCTGAATTTCCTCTTTCCATTCCCATGGGCAATGTCCACGCACTAGAATCGGGACGGCTCTGGCCTTTCCAAAAACTTTCCGGATGCGGCCGGGAGCCAGATACGGCGGACGAGAACTTCTCCGGAACTTCGGTCCAATACTCGTTCTTCCCATTTGACGACGCCGAACGGCAGTTCTTCCGTCAACCAGACATCTCGGGAAATCCGGATGGGGGTTCCATCTTCAAGTTTCTCTGAAACATTCGTGTAACAGATATGAGAACGAAAGGCATCCGTTCGCAGGCTGGTCTTCTCGTACCGGATTCGAGACAGAATATACTGAACCCGACGCGGCATACCTCGGAAGAAACTTCGATCCTGCTCAGTCAATTCCTGACCATCCTCTCGCGAAAGAAGGAATTCTTCCACCGGCCGTCCCGTTGCGAACAAACTTCCCTCCAGAAGATAGGTCACCTCGGATGAAATGACGTCACCAACGGATCGAATGACTTTCACCCGGCGTTGATGTTCCTGTTCTCCCGGACCGGCATCGCGGAGTTCCAGTTGTTCCACCGTTCCGAGCGTATCGGTCGACTGGAACCGAATCCAGTAATCTTCCTGCAGTTCTCCGGTAGGGAGGAGTCCCAGCCAGGTGTAATGCGTTTGCTGAAACTCGGGACGAGGGTCGCTGTAGTCAATCCACTTCGCCTGTTCCATCAATCGATAGATCCAGTTCTGTGTCCACGGGGCGTTCGAAGGAGTCCATGCGGAAAAGATGGACACCGCCAGCAATGGAAACGCCAACCAGCGGAATTTCAGCAGATTTCCCCAATTCTGAACCACCGACACCATTGCCAGTATCCAGAACGGAGTCAGCCATAAGATCCACCGGAGTGCGACACTGACACCACCATAGTTGTAGTTGTCGGTTCGTGAGAGATAGAACGCGAGAGTGGCCAGTGTCAGAAGAACCCCCAATCCCTGAAACGCCCGCAGTCGGGGATTTCGGTAAGTCGACGGCAACAGCCAGCCCCAAATGGTCAGGAGAAAGATGGGGCTGAGGGACAGAATTCCATGATGTCCGAGCGTGCAGTGGAACAGGTAGCCGAGAGTCGAATCTCGAGGACGGTCAACACCCTTCGGGTCAGACCAGTAGCTGGGCACCCCTTCATGCACGAACTCATAAGTTTCAGTTCCGTAGCTGGCATAGAACGGTTTCCAGCTTCCTGTCGCTGCGAAGTTGGCCACGAAGAACGCAATCAATGGAATCAATGCGGCCGGAACAAACAGTGTCAGTGTCTGTTTAGGAGCCGCTCGCAGAAGGATCAGGAAGACCCCGAGTCCCAGTAGTCCAGACGGAAGTTCATTGCAGGTTCCAAACGCCGTGACGAGTCCACACGCCACAAAATGCCAGTTGCGGCGACGCTCCGGAGAGAGTGCGCGAACCGCCAACGGCAGTGCGATAAAAAACGAAGTCGCGGCGACGTTATGATTGTTAAAGACGGTCAGGAACGGCAGCAGCATCGTTCCAAAACAGGCAATGGCCATGAGGAGCAGGTAACCGAACGGATTAGGACATTCTTCGCGAAGTAATCCCGAGAACATCCACAACGCCAGCCCCATCGGCATGATGTTGATCAGAAACAGAATGAGTCGCATCACCAGTTCCGGATGACTGTCGAGACTCCACCCGGTGAGTGCTTTCACACCGCGATACAGTTCCGCCACGAGTCGCGGGAGCAGCGGCGGTTTCGAGGAATAGAAGTGATCCTCATGCCGAACAATGTCAATGGTATCCCAGCCCGGGCGCTGACGAATTTCGTCGATCTGATACGTGTTTCGTTCCACCAGCGACCAGACGGTACACCACCGGGACCGATCGTTCGCACTGCGCAGCGTTGGGGCGTCCCACAGGCGAGCGGTGACGATGGTCATGGAAGCCAGAATCATCAACAGACTGGCCCAACCGATGACCGGACGGAGCGAGGCGTTCAACGTGTTCGTTTCAGTCACAGGATTCGTTTCTGTATTCGTTTCTGTACCGCCAGCGACTCAGCGTCTATCCGGAAATGTCGGTGTCATCGAGATGTCGAGTGCTCATTGCATTGCTGACATTTTACATATTGTCCGTCGCCGGACTTTCCGGATCGTTTCTCACAGTAGGTGGTGCAGGTGAAAATGAAATTTGCCTAGCTTTCCACCATAATTTCCGGCGGAGACCCTTAACAAACCCGGAATCTCCACGGCCGCGAACAGCCCGGCTTTCATGGCCGCCTGAATCGCGGATTCCGTCAGGCCGTCAATGACAATTTCATATGCGGCACCACAACCGGGAGGAAGTTCCGTTTGCGTCATTGATTGTAGTGTCGGACAGAAGGCGTCGTTCGTGCTGGCCTTCAGTTTGGGATACTTCGAGCCGACTTTGCTCCCGGATCGAACAATTCCACCAGGAAACGGCATGACGACATCCGGAATGGTCCTCATCGCATCGACCGCTGCTTCGGCCGCACGGAGAGCCGCCTCTTGAGTCGCTCCGCACAAAATGAGATTTCCCCCAGCGATGGCGTTCGTCGTGCCCAACATGTCTTCACACAAAAACTCGCCATCCATGACCGGAATTCGCCAGTACCGCGTCTTCCCCAGTTTCTTGGAGATTTGAAAACCGTCACCAAAGTAACGGAGTGCGTTTCCCAGCGGAACCTGTTTGTCTGCAGGAACATCAGGCAACCCGTTATAAACGGCTGTCGTCGGGCAGGTGAGAAGACATTGTCCCACCCGATTTTGCAGAGCTTTCGCCAATCCATCCTTACTGAAGGCAAACGCCAGAATCGAAACACCCGGTCGACCGTCTGGAGTTTCCTGTGGTGAGAGCGTTCTTTCAACAGCCGCTTCCGTGTCGCAAGCAATGACACTGGTAGCATTTCCGCACATTTCCGCCCCGGCGATTGCGGCCCAGCGTGCATTCGTGGCTGTGACAATCAGTCGGGTTCCTTTGATCGGAAAGGCTTCCGCAAAGGTATCAGCCACTTCGACTCCGTTAAGGGAGGCAAAGCCGCTGGAAGGGGAAGTCAAAGGAAAATTGGAGTCCGAGCCCATTTCGCCACTGTTGATTGTTCGCGTCGTGGTGTCAAGGGTAGCCGGGAACGTCTCAAAGATGCATTACGATCGTCAAAATTGCCCCATTGGGCCTCATATCCGTCATACCCTCGCGTCAAATGCCTTGAATTCCGCCGGGGGGAGGGTTGAGACCCCTCTGGCGGTCCTGTAGACTTCCTGATTCAATTTCGGGGACATCTTAACGGAGAGGCGAACGCCAACGGCTGTTCTGGTGTCATCGGGTTGTCGATCAGGATGCCCGGATTTCGGGACTTGAAGCCTGATCATTCCCTGCTTCCCCACCATATTGAGTGCACGCAAGTGCAATTGCATCGCCAGTCAATCTGGCAGGACTGTTTGTCAATGAGACATATTCTTTCAGCGCTTGTCATGAACCAGCCCGGTGTGCTGGCTCATATCTCCGGCATGATGGCGTCACGGGCGTTTAACATCGACAGCCTCGCCGTCGGACCAACAGAGAATCCCGAATATTCCCGGATGACATTTGTCGTCGGCGGAGGGGATCGCGTTCTGGATCAGGTCCGCAAGCAGTTGGAAAAGATCGTCACCGTCGTGCAGGTGATGGATTATAAAGACGAAGATTTCGTTGAACGTGATCTGATGCTGATCAAGGTCAACACACCGACAAGCGAAATCCGCAGCCAGTTGAAAGAACTGGTGGATATCTTTCGTGCCCGGATTGTGGACGTCAGTGCAGACCATCTGATGATCGAAATCTCCGGCCAGGAAAAGAAAGTTCAGGCATTTATCGACGCCGTCATTCCATTCGGCGTGCTGGAAATGGCTCGAACCGGACGAATTGCGTTATCCCGCAAGGGGGGCATGAATGTCGGTGCCTGCGAATCGAGCCAGACCGAAGAAAACGAGGCCGTTGCCCAGAGCAAATAGTTGCCTGCGCCATCTCACAGTGATCGTCTTGTAACGTCTCGTCTTATATCGTCGAATGCCACGTCTGCTACGGTTGACAATGGCCTTCTGAAATGACTCTCCAGGTTGACGGTGGAACGTCCTGATTCTGAATCCATCAACCTGAAATTAGAACCCCTAACAAAACTGACACCGATCCGCTCGCGGAAAGAAAATGTTCATCGTTTAAGAAGTTTTGTTCGCGGCTCTAAACACCTTCAACTCTATTTACTGAAAGCAGATCGATGGCCGTTACCGTTTATTATGATAAAGATGCCGATTTGTCTTTGCTGAAAGACAAAACCATCGCCATCCTCGGCTATGGAAGCCAGGGACACGCACAGGCCCAGAACCTGCGAGACAGCGGCCTGAAAGTGGTCATCGGGCAGCGTCCTGGAAGTGCCAACTACGATCTGGCGGTGAGCCATGGATTCAAACCGGTCTCCGCTGCTGAAGCGGCTGCCGCTGGCGATCTGATCAACATCCTTCTGCCAGACGAAGTGCAGGGAGACGTCTACAAGCAGGACGTTCAACCGAACCTGAAACAAGGGAACCTGCTCCTCTGCTCACACGGTTTCAACATTCACTTCGGACAGATCGTTCCTCCAGCCGGTGTGGACGTCGGTCTGGTGGCTCCGAAAGGTCCTGGTCATCTGGTTCGTAGCGAATACGTCAAAGGAGGGGGAGTTCCTTCTCTGATCGCATTGCTTCCCGGTGCTTCAGACTCCGCAAAACAGCTCGCCCTCGCTTACGCCAAAGGGATTGGTGGAACACGCGGCGGCGTGATCGAAACCACCTTTGCAGAAGAAACCGAAACCGACCTGTTCGGTGAACAGGCCGTTCTCTGCGGCGGTGTCAGCGAACTGGTGAAAGCCGGATTCGAAACTCTGGTTGAAGCCGGATACCAGCCGGAAATGGCTTACTTCGAGTGTATGCACGAACTGAAGCTGATTGTTGACCTCCTGTACGAAGGGGGCCTCAACTACATGCGATACAGTATTTCCAACACCGCTGAGTACGGCGACTACTCCACTGGTCCCCGCATCATCACTGCACAAACCAAGCAGGTAATGAAACAGGTTCTGAAAGAAATTCAGGACGGAACTTTCGCCCGTAACTGGCTGCTGGAAAACAAGGTCAATCAGGCCAGCTTCAAAGCCCGTCGCCGTAACGAGCGGAACCATCAGGTCGAACAGGTCGGCCGCGAACTGCGCCGCATGATGAACTGGATCGACTCCAAAGAAGTCTAGAGCAGTTTGCTCTACCATGTGCCCGCGCAGCACGCGTTTCGACAGGAAAAACGCTGCACTCCGCGTGGCGTGGACGGGGAAGTTATTTTGCAAGTTGCTCTAGGAGCAATCTGCTCTGAATTGATTGATGACACAAACAGGGTTTGAGCAGGGTTTAGTTCCTTGCTCAAACCCTGTTCTTCATTTGGAAACCAGCACTACGACTTCACCCCAAGCAGCCAACGTGAGAAAAGCGAGACCGGTAACCCCGGTTGTACGAAACCTGCTTCCAGACCATA
>DATMFC010000208.1:0-6772 GCA_035556335.1 Planctomicrobium sp.
TGGTCCGGCAAGGGGGTGGTTCGCCGATCACGTTGGCGGAAGAGGATCTCATGATCCATGAGACAGAATACCAGACCTCGTGTGCCACCGTCGTCCTGATCGATATGTCAGGGAGCATGTCTCGATATGGAAAGTATGGCGCGGCGAAACGGGTCGCCATGGCGATGCAGTCACTCGTCCGGGGACGATATCAGAATGACTTTCTGCAATTTGTCGGGTTCTACACTTATGCAACTCCGCTAACTGAAACCGATCTGCTCATGTCGGCCCCGAAGCCGGTAAGTATTTATGATTCACGCGTTCACCTGCGAGTGAACCTGGACCACCCTCCCGAATTCGTTCCGGAGCACTTCACGAACATCCACGCCGGGTTGCAGTTCGCCCGCCGAATCCTGAAAAAGCAGCCGGCGTCGAATCGTCAGATTATTCTTATCACAGATGGCGAGCCGACGGCTCATCTGGAAGGACGTGATATTCTCCTGATTTATCCCCCCTCGGAGAAGACCTCACGCATCACTTTGTCGGAAGCACAGCGATGTGCGAATGAAGGAATCAAGGTGTCGAGTTTCGCGTTGATTGAAGATGACTTTTACTTTGGACTGGTCAACTTCGTGGAACAGATGGCACAGGTGACTCGTGGTGTGAGTGCCACCTGTCGCGCCAATGATATCGGGAATGTCGTCGTACAGTCGTTCATAAAAGGACGACGCACCGGGTCGAAGTTAAAGGGATCAATGTAAACTCTATTTGCAATGTTTTTTTATCATAACCTTTAACTTTTATTGAATTTCATGTCTGCAATTGTTGTTGAAAACCTGTGTAAAACCTATCGCGTCTACAAGAAGCAGGAAGGGCTGTGGGCTTCTTTCAGCGGACTTTTTCGTCGTTCTTATAACATCGTGAACGCCGTTCGCGATGTCAGTTTTCGCATTGAACCAGGGGAAATGGTCGCGTTCCTCGGCCCGAACGGTGCCGGAAAAACAACAACATTAAAGCTTCTTTCCGGGTTGCTTTATCCGACTTCCGGATCTGCTCATGTCTTAGGATATGTCCCCTGGAAGCGGGAGAATCCCTTTCGTCGCCGCTTCTCTCTGGTGATGGGGCAGAAGAACCAGTTGTGGTGGGATCTGCCTGCTCAGGAATCGTTCCTGCTTCACCGGGAGATTTATCGTATCCCTGAAAACGATTTCACGCGCCGCCGCGACGAACTGGTCGACTTGCTCGAAGTTCGCAAACTGATGGGGCAACCGGTTCGCGAGTTATCACTGGGAGAACGGATGCGAATGGAACTGATCGCGGCGCTATTGCATAGTCCGGAAGTGTTATTGCTCGATGAACCGACGATTGGACTGGACGTGGTTTCACAGCGGCGCGTGCAGGAGTTTCTCCGTTACTATCAGGCACGACAGAAAATTACCGTTATCTTAACCAGTCATTATATGAAGGATGTTGAAGCGCTCTGTAAACGGGCAGTTATTATTAACGACGGCCAGATTAAACATGACGGCCCACTGGCCGACATCATCGAGCGATTCAGTCAGAACAAGGTGATTCAGCTTCAGTTCGCGACGACCGAGTCCCCACAGAATCTCAAGCAGTTTGGAAATGTCGTCGAGTTCAATCTGCCGAGAGTCAAACTGGAAGTGGAACGGGGACGAGTGGCTGAAGTGCTGGGAAAACTACTCGCACAGTACCGGCTGGAAGATGTCGGCGTACAGGACCGCCCGCTGGAAGAGGTCATCGCCGAAATGTTCGCCGCAACCGATGACGATGCTCCTGCCGATATTCAGGTGAATCCCCGGTCTGTCGCCCAGCGGGTGAATTAGAGCAAAAGTGAGTGGTGGATCGTGAGTAGTGGTTAGGAGATGCTGTTCTCCTTTTTCTTATGACTTTGTGTAAATGTTTTCTCTTGTCTTACTCTAAGAATGCCATCGACTGATGCCTGACGTACGCCGCGTTTTAATTATGATCTGCACTTATAATGAACGGGAGAATCTGGAACAGCTCATTCCGGCGATTCGTAAACTGGTTCCTCATGCAGATGTTCTGGTCATTGATGACAATTCTCCTGACGGAACGGGAAAGTATGTTGAGGAATTGAGAAGGAACGATACTCAACTTCATGCGATTCATCGCCCTGGGAAACTTGGTTTAGGGACCGCGACAACGGCCGGGTTTCAGTTTGCGATTGATCGTCAATACGACCTGCTGATCAACATGGATGCCGATTTCTCGCATCCTCCGCGATATCTCCCTGATCTGCTGGCGAAAGCAGATACGGCGGATGTGGTGATTGCGTCACGCTATGTCCCCGGAGGAGGCATGGAGGGGGCGGGTGCTGCACGGCAGGTGATGAGCAAATCGCTGAACTTCTACGCAAGAACCGTTCTCGGATTATCAACCCTCGACAACAGTGGCAGCTTCCGGTGTTATCAGGTCAATCGACTGGCACAGGTCGACTGGTCTCGGGCGAGAGCGACCGGCTATGCGATTGAAGAAGAAATTCTTTATCGCCTGAAATGTGCCGGAGCCACGTTTACAGAGGTTCCGTTCACTTACGAAGAACGGCGATTCGGTCATACGAAACTGGAATGGAAAGAAGCTTTTGCTGCAGGCTGGGTGTTGCTGAAGCTCCGGTTCTCCGGGAAAAATGAAGCGATTCGAAGCTGATGAGGAGGGGAGAAGAACCACGAATAAAGCGAATCTCGCGAATTTTTCTGATCAACGTCCATCAGGAATTCATTCGTCTGATTCGTTCGATTCGTGGTTCCTGAATTCTTGAAAACATTTTCAAGGACGACTCGCCCCAAAGAACTGTTTCCCAATTGCCGGGGAGGTGCACTGAGATGACGCGATTCTTGTCGCGTCCCAGCCTCGTTGGTCGGGCGCCCCCGAAAACGGGGCAATCACCAGTCATTCTTTCCCGAGTGGGATTTCTTTCAGATCCTGTTTTAATGCATACACAATCAGGTTCGCTCCGATTTTCAATGCATCGGAAGGCTGATAATCCGTGCAGTCATGACGCCCCTTCACTTCCCAGGCACAGCTTAAATCAGACCGGCTGTAGATCACAACGTATCGACCGGCATGTTCGATCCCCTCCAGTACAGGAAGAGTCGGAGTGTTGCCGTTTCTTTGTTGTTGAATCTTGGTCAGGTCAAACAAGGTGTCGGTTGAAAAAAGTTCGTGACTGTAGGGAATCGGTGCGAGGGCGCGATCAGGAAACAGTTCAGACATGGCCGAACGAAACGCATGGTCGAACTCCGCAGAACCGCAACAGGCATCCGCCAGCAGCACGCCGCCACGGTCCAAGTGTGTTCTTAATCGTCGTCGCTGCTCCGACGTCAGTTTAAAGGACCGGTTTCCATGCCAGTAAAGAATCGGGAACTGCGACAGACGCGGATCGTCCAGTCGAACAGATTCCGGTTCCGTTACCAGGAGCGGACCAATCGCTTCATTCACGTAACGCAGCAGATGTCGGAGTGAATCGGGAGCCACATTCCATCCGCCGGAATGTTGCACCAATGCGACGTTTAATAACCCCTGTTCGACCTGTTCCGACCTTTCTTTTCGAATCTCTGTTCCGTCTCGCATCACCGGAAGTTGTGAACCGATTGCATAATTCAATACGTTGATTCCGATCTTCTCTGACGGATTGAGTTCGGGCGAGATGGCTCGATCCCACTGACAGGGAAGCTCTGTTGGTGAGTAAAAAATCAGGGTGCGGCAGCCGGTGTTGAGTTCCCATAGCTCCGCTGTGTCCGGCGTCAGTTCGAATCGTGATCGATAGACAAAATGGGAGGAAGGAACCCTGGTCAGGTTCCCATCCAACGGCGCGGCCAACTCTTTGGCAAGTTCACGAAGCCCGGTTTCAAACTCCATGCTCGAACATTCCGGTGCGGCGAAAATGAGACCTCCGGAATTCAGATAGGATTTGAGAAGCGTGATCTCCGCTCGATTCGGTCGAGGGAGCGCATTGCCTGTCAGAAACAGAACCGGAGCTTCGAGAAAGGGCTCAGGGACCGATTGTGAATGTCCAAACGTCGACAGGTCCAATTCATGCGGATGATGAAATCGGGGAAGTGATCGGTCTGCCAGAAACCGTTCATTGAGATTCCAGATCGCCTGCGGGTGATCGGCGGTCGATGAGCCTGATTCCAGACGCATTGTATTCACAACGGATGGTGTCACTCCACTTCCCAGAAAGATCAAAGCGTAGCTGGTGGAGACTGAAAGGTTGTTCCCCGGCCAGTAGCCCTGACTGCGGTGTTGACGCCGCAACAACTCCACAGCCGCCCGACGAAACCAGAGCTCTTCTCCCGAAAACAATGCTCCAAACGGACGAGTCGCCCGTTCAATGCCGTAAAGATGATCGACTGACACCTCGCCTGAACCGGTTCCACTTCCCGGCAACCGGCAATGGGTTTCCAGCCAGTGACGCCCTGCTTTGAGTGCGTCTGAATTTATAGGAGAATCGCAGCAATTCGTTTCCGTATCGCGAACCTGATTGCGTTCGCAGAGAGTCAACATGGCCACGCCCGCCAGAGTTCCACTCGGACTGCTGACAACCGGGGAGGAAGGACGATCGGCTGTATTGTAGAACTCCGGCCAGCCTCCATCCGGCAGTTGTGTTCCCGTCCAGAAAGAATGGCTCCGACTCCACACGACAGGTGAAATCTTTCTTCCTGTCTGTCCGACATCCCGCAGTGCGAGGAGTGCAAATTGACTGGCACTCAGATCACCGTTCGTATCACCAATCCGGTGTGGCCAGCTCCCGGATTCCAGTTGAGCGGCCACAAGCCTGTTGACCAGTTGTTCCAGACGGGGCCGGTCGGCGGTGTCTTGTACGGTATTCAGAACGAGGATCAGCAATGCCAGTTCATTGATCCGCATCGGCTCCTCATCCGGGAGTTTCCATAAGAGATGCAGCGCGGATTGAATCGACTCGTGACGCACCGGCACTCCCGATTTCAGGAGTGCGAGCGTGGCGACTGCAGTGGAGGAGATCGGGTGAACAAGAAATCCGTCGGCGGGAAACGCTCCGTCGGCATGTTGACTCGCCAGAAGAAAACGGCGACCAAGCGCGACGGATTCATGACCATGTTGCAGGTAGAGCTCCGCCGCACCAACAGTCGCCGGTGTCAGCAGTAAGACCAGCAACAACAATGCTGCCAGAAAGTCGCTCCATGCCGATTTCATCTCCACACCTCCCTGTGGAAGAACGCAAAGAGGATTCTGCGAACCCAATTGCTACTTCAGCGGAACCAGTCGGACGCAAACCGGCATCGGGACGTTGATCACTTCTCCGGTGGGGGCGAGTGCTCCGGTTTCCTGGTCAATCGTGAAGACGAAGATGTTGTCACTGTCCTGATTTGCCGCCAGCAGGAATGTTCCTGAAGGATCGATCACAAAGTTTCGCGGAATCTTTCCAAGAGTGGACGCAAAGCCGGCGGGCTTCAGCGTTCCATTTTCCTGAATCTGGTAGATCGCCAGAGTATCTGGTCCGCGATTGGAGACATAGAGGAATTTGCCGCTCGGATGCACTGCGATTTCGGCCGTTCCGCCGGATCCGGTCCAGTCTTCCGGAACAGTGGTAATCGTCTGCAACGGGGTCAGTTTCTGGTCGGCATACTGATACGCGGTTACGGTCCAGTTCAGTTCATTGTTGTGATAAGCAAACTTGCCGGTTGGATGAAATGTGAAGTGGCGCGGGCCCGCTCCCGGTTGGGCCGGAATCGACACCCCCTTCGTGGCATCCAGTTTTCCGGTGGCACTATCAAAGGGATAAACCACAAGTTGATCTGTTCCCAGGTCGGCAACAACAGCAAACTTTCCATCTGGAGTCAGGTTGATGGAATGTCCGTGAGGACGTTCCTGTCGGCCTTGATTGGCACTGGAACCGGTATGCTCCACGGTCGAAACGGCAGGAGTCAGCGACCCGTCGTCGTTAATGCGGAATGTCACCGCAGTGGCTCCGGTTCCGTAATTGGCCGCCAGCAATGTCCGGGCAGCGGAGTCCAGGGAGACGTGACAGGTAATGGTTCCGTGGGCCGGTTGAGTGTTGAGGTGTTTCAAATCTCCTGTCTTCGGATCGATCTGAAACGCAGCGACTCCCCCGGTGTTTTTCTGTTCCGGAGCGTCCCCAAGATGATTCACCTCGATGCAGGCATACAGATGACTGGCATCAGATGGAATTGTGAGAAACGAAGGATTGTCGACTTCGGCCACCAGTTTCGGCGTCGTTGCTTTGCCGGTGTGGGGATCAAACTCAAAGGAATAGATTCCCTTCCCTTCCTTCTTGCCGTAGGTGGTATAAGCACCGACGTACACCCGATATTTGGGAGGAAGAGGTTCAGCAGCAGATACGGAGAAACTGAAGAGCGGCATCGTCAAAAGCCCCAATCCCCATGCAAGACAAATGGCCAGCGTGATTCTGTTTGGCTTCATACCGCTCAATCCTGAACAGGTGGTGAATCTCGTTGAGTCGTTCACGATCAATCAGCAATCAGAATAAAAGAATACGTCAACGGGAACCATCATGGACCAGCAAAATTTGGGAAGAATCTCCCGGTTCATGACAACATTACATCGATGCAATCGGAACCAGGCGAACACAGACTGGCACAGGAATATTCACAATTTCTCCGGTGGCGGTGAGTGCTCCGGTCTCCTCATTGATTTTGAACAGAACAATGTTGCTGCTGTCCTGATTCGCGGCCAGCAGAAATTGTCCCGATGGATCGATAACGAAGTTTCTGGGGATCTTCCCGAA
>DATMFC010000209.1:0-1734 GCA_035556335.1 Planctomicrobium sp.
AACGACATTGTGGTGGTGGCCGTTCCGGCAGCCAAGCTGGAAATCCATTTTGATCGAATGGTTTTTTCTGATGCGACGCATCTCACGATCTCATCCGAGATGTTCGGCTCTCGTTCCCTCTCTCTCCCCGAAAAGGACAACACCTTCACGGTAGATCCCCTCGGAACAGCAATCTATCGTGTCGCACTTCAGGGAAAGATGACAAGGCATAATGATAACGGATTTACCCTCACAACCTTAGCCACAAAGACGGTCGAACTTCGGGATGGAGAAACCCAGCAGATCGATTTCAAGCCGGAAGATCGAATTGCAGAGTAAGTCCTGTTGCTCCAAGATTCGTCTCAGTGTCACTCTGCCATCTGTTTGCCATTTGCATAAGAACCCCTAACAAAACCGACACCGATCCGCTCGCGGAAAGGAAATATTCACAGTTTGAGAGGTTTTGTTCGCGGCTCTAAATTACCTCGGTGAAATCGCCCAAGGTATCCAACTTTTTACATCGAATATCCTTGGACGATGTCCCCACATCCGGCTTCAGAAACTGAAAATCGGGTGTGGCTTCGCAGTGCGGTATTGTGTTTTCGTCCGGAAAGACTTCGGTGTGCTTGACCGCCATCTTCTCGATTGTCCGGCATCAGTCGCCCCACATTCATTTTGGGGAGTTCCTATTCGCGAGTGACTCCCAGGATGTCACGCCATCGGCGCACGTTCTCTTGTTGGACGTTCAGCTGTCGTTGATCCTGTTCGCTCAAAAACGCATCCAGAAGCCAGATTTCAGGTCCCACATAACAGAGCGTTTCCCAGTCGGAAAGGAATTGATCAAAACTCGTGCTGAGCGGTGTCACTGGCATTTCGGGGTCATCATGACAGAGATACACCACAGGCGACGTCTGTGAATTCTTCTTGATGTGCAGGGCCACGCAATCTCCATTCCCCACGTTGATGAATGGAACCGTATGACGCCACGCGTCACGTGCTTTCTCCTGTTCCTCCGTGACGTTCTCGTTCAAGTCGTCCCACCAGTGATGAATCTCATGTGCCTCTCGCAATTCATTCCAAGGGATCAACTCAGGACCGCCGTAGAAGGACATCTGATGCGGGAAAATCTCCTGGATTTGTGGCAAATCGTCCTTGCCAGGACTCCAATGATACCGGCACCGGCATTCTCCCGCCCCTTCCGTATAGAATTCTCGCAACGGCTCCGGCAATCCGAGCGGGAGTGTCTCTGCCAAATTATCGGCCTCTGTGGTGGAAATGGGCGGTTTGATGGAAATCGAGATTCCCCAGCATCCAGGCAGGTGATTGAGTTGACGTACGAAGGATTCCGCCCGATCAATCCATGATGAGTATCGATTTGACGACCTGTTCAAGGGCTGCCCCTCTTCCCGGAAGCCATGGTTGTCAGAAATTCACGGAGCTGCGCCGCTTTGCCATGATGCGGGTTGAGTCTCCCGCTGACAGGATCGAGCCACGGTACGAGATTCGTCAGACTCGGGGTGATGTAACACAATTGTTCCCAGTCAGACAGGAACTGATCGAAACTGTCGCTGATGATACGCCCCTTTCCGGAATCCGTTGAAGGCACAAACACCACAGGCCGAGGCCCTTGCGCTGCGTCAACAAGAGAGATTCGGTCTCCGTTGGGAAGGGACAGGAGTGCAATACGCCCCTGAATTCTCTCAGAGTCCGTCGCGCCCGTGCTTTTCAACAGGGATTCCATATCGGATGACGCCG
>DATMFC010000210.1:0-4886 GCA_035556335.1 Planctomicrobium sp.
CAGGACGCGGGAAGCAGCAGCGAACAAGTGTCCCCCCTTGCCGCGTCCTGTGGATTACTCCGCTGAGGGCACTAGTCGCCGATACCGAACAGGCGTTGCAGAAACCACTGACCGATCTCCAGATTCCCTGGTCGATTGAAACACGAACCGGGGATACAACCGCGTCTGTCAGAAATCGACAGCGGTCCCGTTTACCGACCGTTCTGTTAACGACGCCGGAATCGCTTTCGCTACTACTGTCACGAAAGGATGCTCGGTCATTGCTGAAGGAACTGACCCATGTTGTGCTTGATGAGTGGCACGAACTTCTCGGCACGAAACGTGGTGTGCAAACCGAACTCGCGCTCGCCCGACTCCGGAACTGGCAGCCTGATCTACAGACCTGGGGACTCTCCGCCACGTTGGGCAATCTCCAGCAGGGACTGGAAACATTACTCGGAAGCGCAAAGTCTGTTCCCCCTTCCGTCATCATTGAAGGGACTCTTCATAAGTTGCTGGTCGTCGATTCCATTATTCCTGAAACAATGGAGCGATTTCCCTGGGCCGGCCATTTGGGGCTGCGTCTGGTCCATCGTGTTGTAGAAGAGATCGATCAGGCGGGATCGTCCCTCGTCTTCACGAATACGAGGTCCCAATGCGAATCCTGGTATCAGGCCATCTTGAAACAGCGCCCTGACTGGGCAGGACGAATGGCATTGCATCACGGTTCTCTCGACGGAGAAACCCGTAACTGGGTGGAAAGTGGTTTACGACAGGGATCGTTAAAATGCGTCGTCTCTACCTCTTCGCTTGACCTGGGGGTCGACTTCAGTCCGGTGGATCGTGTCTTTCAAATCGGAAGTCCCAAAGGGGTGGCTCGTTTAATGCAGCGTGCCGGACGCAGTGGACACGCGCCGGACCGGACCAGTCGGATGACCTGTGTTCCCACAAACTCCCTGGAACTCATTGAATTTGCTGCCGTGCGTGAAGCTATGGGGGCAGGACACATTGAATCACGAATTCCACCACAATGTCCGATTGATGTGCTGTCTCAACATGTCGTCACACTGGCGATGGCGGAAGGGTTCAGCGAAGCGGCACTGCTGGAGGAAGTTCGTTCCGCAAACAGTTATCAGGATCTGAGCCAAGAGGACTGGAACTGGGTTCTCAGCTATATCACGACCGGGGGAACAGCACTTCAGGCGTATCCTGACTATCGGAAAGTGCAGGTCAGCGAAGAGGGTCTGTTCCAACTGACTGACCAGCGACTCGCGCGGCAACACCGCATGTCGATCGGAACGATTGTCAGCGACATGTCCATGACAGTTCAGTTTCTCAAAGGACCGCGTATCGGAACGGTCGAGGAATCATTTCTTGCCAGACTGAAACCGGGGGATCAATTCCTGTTTGGAGGACGTAATCTCGAACTCGTCTTCATTCAGGACTCCCGAGCCTATGTTCGACTGGCAAAACCGAGCCCTCAGAACCGTATTCCGAGATGGATGGGAGGACGCATGCCCCTTTCCTCGGAACTTTCCAACGCCATTCGTGACAAACTGGATGCCGCTGCACGGGGAGAGTTTGAAGGTCCGGAGATGAAAGCTGTGGAACCGCTGCTGACTCTGCAGGCTCAGTGGTCCGCCGTCCCCCATCGAGAAGAACTGCTCATCGAGCGAGTCAAATCACGAGAGGGGCATCACCTGTTCTTCTATCCGTTTGCCGGACGTCTGGTCCATGAAGGTCTGGCGATTCTCTTTGCTTATCGCCTGTCTCAGAGAAGTCCGAATACGTTTAGCATCGCGGTGAATGATTATGGATTCGAACTCCTTTCGAGCCTCCCGGCACCAGTCGGAGAAGCAATCAACGACGGCCTGTTTTCGACCGGAAACTTGGAGGAGGACGTTTTCCATTCGATGAACGCAGCAGAAATGGCGAAGCGACAATTTCGCGAGATCGCTTCCATTTCCGGACTGGTCTTTAACGGATACCCGCACCAACGGAAATCAGCCCGACAGTTGCAGGCATCAACCGGGCTGATTTATGACGTCTTCCGAACGTATGATCCTGAAAACCTTCTGTTGAAGCAGGCGGAGCGTGAGGTTCTGGACCGCCAACTGGAGCAATCCCGGTTGATTGCCACCTTGGAGGAGCTCCAGCGTATGACGCTACTGTGGCGAACGATGCCCCGGTTCAGTCCGTTCAGCTTTCCGCTGATGGTCGACCGGTTGCGTGAACGACTTTCGTCGGAAAAGCTGGCGGATCGTGTCCGACGAATTCAGGATCAACTGGAGAAGGCAGCGAAGGGCTGAACAAAATAGAAAAACACGAAATGAATACCTGAAGGAAAGAATATTTCGAGAAGGAATCCGACGGAATGAGGCGCGAGTTGCAAGGAAGTCTGACAATCGACTTCAATGGAGTAGTTCTGGACCTGTTGCCAGAACGAGCTGTCTTCTGTCCGGAATCATCCACACTCTTTGTCGCAGACCTTCACATCGGGAAAGAAGCAACATTCCGCCGCGCCGGCATGGCAATTCCAGATCTGCTGCAAGAGGATCTGGATCGGTTGACTTCCGTCATCTCAAGAACGGAAGCAAACACTCTTGTCGTGTTAGGGGACTTCCATCACTCCTCTCCGGGGCGCACGCGCGAAGTGGATCAGATGGTCACCGATTGGCGAGCCAGTCATGCTGACCTGAATCTCATGCTCATTCTGGGAAACCATGACCGGTATTCCGGCAATCCTCTTCACGAATGGAATCTGAGCATTCACGACGACCCGACTCGTATGGGAAACCTGGCCTTGGCGCATGTTCCGAAATTCGACTCCAAGTTCCCGACACTCGCCGGTCATCTACACCCGAAATACCGGCTTCAATTCGGGGCGGAACGCCTCAATCTTCCCTGCTTCCTGCAACGTCAGCAGACATTGGTCCTTCCCGCTTTCAGTAACTTCGTCGACCATGGTCTAATTAGACAACAGAGAGGAGACCAACTCTATCTGGTGGCGGACGATCAGGTGATCAAGCTCTGAAAGGATGAATCGGACTCGGCAAAATAGACCAGTTGTCGCTTTTCCAACAGTCTCTTGCATTGAGAGTTCTGTAATAGGAGAAAACATCCTGCCGATGTCATTCGAACAGATTCCATAAGAAGCCCTAACAAATTTGATACCGATCCGCTCGCGGAAAGGAAATTCTCATCGTTTGAGAGGTATTGTTCGCGGCTCTAAAAAGTAGGGGCCGGAGTGCGGTCGACGTGCAGACGCCTTGGGGAACTTGCCCCGATCTCCACCAGCCCTAATAAGACCGAATGGAGGAGCCCAAAAACGAGCGAGATCGACAGGCAACTGGCGACTGCGGATCAACATGAAGTGTTCACCGTTCCACTACGCGGCCACCAGTGTTTTTCCTGTCGACAATCTCGCTGCGCGGGCGGAGGTGAGAGCAATTTGCTCTTAAGCCCTCTTGACGTGCTGACAACATGTCGGACGATATCAGGTAGTTGCGAGGACAATCTCATTATGAGCGATCTCTCTCCCCCAGAATGGGTTCCTTCAAAAATCAATGACTGGAAGGACGGGCTCCTATGAAAAAAGGGCGAAGCGGCAAGTCGAAACCGAAGAACTCGAAGATCGAAGCTCTCTCTCGACATTTTGAAGGGGACGACGACGGATTTCTCTCCACGAACCAAGGGCTTTCCATTAATGACAATCAAAACTCGTTGAAAGCGGGTGAGCGTGGACCGTCTGTAGACATCAGACGAAAAACGTAGCGCCCGTCGTTGGAAAAGTGTGGCGCTGGTGGTCGAAAAAGTCCCGGCAGGGAGAGGGTGTCGGGCCGGGAGAGAGAATTTGCCTGATTGTTATGCCGT
Source organism: Planctomicrobium sp. (assembly GCA_035556335.1). Classification (GTDB taxonomy): domain Bacteria; phylum Planctomycetota; class Planctomycetia; order Planctomycetales; family Planctomycetaceae; genus Planctomicrobium. Next base: position 3,853 of record DATMFC010000210.1, read on the forward strand.
CGCGGCGGCAGGCGGGCTTGAGGGTTTTCCCCGGAGATTCTGACGGCGGCGTTTGGCGTCCGCCAGGCGGTAGCTCTCGCCGCTGAACTGCAGAATGTGGCAACGATGAGTCAGTCGGTCCAGGGCTGCTCCGGTGAGTCGTTCACTCCCCAGCACTTCGGTCCAGTTCTCAAACGGCAGGTTCGTGGTCACGATCAGGCTGAGTCGCTCATACGCCGTGCTGATCACATCGAACAGCAGTTCCGCGCCGACCTTACTGGCGGGGACGTAGCCCAGTTCATCCAGGATCAAGAGATCCAGCCTTGAGAGTTGTTTCTTCAGCTTCAGCAATGTCCGTTCTTCACGGGCTTCCAGCAACTCCGTGATGAGTTCTGTCACACGGTAGAACCGCACTTTCTTCCCTTGTGAACACGCAGCGATCCCCAGAGTAATGGCGATGTGCGTCTTCCCGGTGCCACTGTTCCCGACCAAGAGAATATTCTCCCGCTTGAGCAGATAGTCTCCTCGCAGGAGTTCCGTCACCAGCAGCTTGTTCAATGATGGCTGCGACGTGAACTCGAACAATTCCAGTGTCTTGTGATGCGGGAACTGCGCCGCCTTGAGACGTCGTTCCGCCGATTTGCGTTCCCGGTCGATCAGTTCCAGATCACACAGTTGCAGCAGGTACCCCAGGTGGTCGATGTTCTCACTGGCACAACGACCAGCCACCTTTTCACATTCCGACAACATGGTCGGCAGCTTCAGGGCTTTGGGGTGATGGTGCAGCAGCACCGTACTTTTCGTTTCGGTCTTCTTCATGAGACAACTCCATTGGAGGACAACAGGGACTGATACGCCAGCACACTCGTCTGGCGGATCTGGACAGACTTCAAATGAGGACGACCCTCCAGGCAGAACAGGTTGACCGGTTGTTCTTCCCGGTGCTCGAGGATCAGCCGGACCGCATCAGCACTGGTAACGCCGATCTTCAGAGCATGCTGCACGGCATCCTTCAGAGCCGAGAGGGAATGGCTCTTCAGCAGTCGCAGCACCTT
>DATMFC010000211.1:0-1504 GCA_035556335.1 Planctomicrobium sp.
CCGGCGGGGCCGTCTCGGAGGGGATGAGACAGGAAGGGATGCCCCGGCCGGTCAGGAAGGATTCAGGGGTCAGAGGTCAAGATTCAGCAGGGAATTCCGGACCTCTGACCGCGTTTCTAGAACAGCAGATCGAGCGTGGCGGAAACGGCGGAGGCGTTCGTTGTGGACGCTCCGGAGACGATCCGGAGTGCCACATAACGCCCGACATGTTCCGGCAGTCGGCAGCGGAACACGGATGCCGGGGCACCGGCCCCGTCCGCTCCGGTTTGCACGATCACGCTGGCCATCAGAACGGTCGGACTGTCGATCTTGCCGTTGGCGTCGAGGGCGTTGCCGGTGATCAGACTATAGGTCTGAGTCCGGGTGTCGGGGTTCATTGTGGTGTTGACGTCCGGGGCCGCAACTTCCACTTCGAATAGGGCGAGCATGTTGCCGTTGGCGGTTTTCTGCAGGTCAATCGGAAGGGAGTTGACCGTTGTCGATGCCGCGCCGGGAAGCGGCTGGGAAATCTTGAGAGCGGCGTCACGCCGCTTGAGGATGGGAGGCATGATGAGTTCTCCGAAGGGAGGGAATTGAAATCAGGAGAGAGAAAGCCCGCGCCGATCCAAAGTGGACCGGCGCGGCAAACAACGGAAAGGGTGTACGATTACTGTTTTTCTCCGTCGTGACCGTCGACGATGGAATCGGTGATCACGAACGGAATGTTCAATGCACTGGTCGGCATTGGCGGATTCGGATCATGCTCCGTTTTCAGGGAGTTCCAGTAGTGCATGTGTTGCGTGGAATTGAGCAGCCACACTGTTGGTTTCGCTCCGTTCTGGAACTTCGCCCATAGTTCTTTGAAGTGATCTTCCGTCAGCTTCTTGTCTGTCTGGCTGGTCAGGTTTTTAATCCGTCCGACCGAACGCAGGTCACGGATCCCGATTCCGAGGTGTGCGAGAAGTCCCTGCACATAGGCGACGTATGCGCTGCCACCTGCGTCGAGTACGTCCTGCTCCCGGACGGCAGACATGCCGAATTTTCCACCGGCTCCGAGCAACCATTGCACCTGATCGCGGGACGCATGAATTCCCCAGACGGAGGACTTCTGCGCGTCGGTCGTTCCCGTCGCGTCGACTTCCATCTTCGTGTCGAAGATTTCCAGCAAGCCCGCACAGGATTTCGGGTCGTGAATGGTGCCGTAATAGAACACGCCCCCCATGTGCTGGAAGCTGGCCAGCATAACACCCTCGGCCGCATCGGCAATGACCACTTCGCGGCCGTCTTCATGAGCGTCGGCGACGGCTTTGTCGGCTTCCCAGCGTGGGTCAAAGATGTGGCACTCATAGCGTCGGTTTTCATGCTTCCCTTTGCCACGAACGGCCCCTTCGTTGGCGTGTCGGAATCCGACTTTCGGAAGTTCAATGCGAACCAGTTGCTTATAGCTGGTTCCCTTGAGTGTCTTGGCGGGAAAGATCTGGAATTCGGGGCAATGTCTGGTCGTTTCATCAATCAGATAGGCCAG
>DATMFC010000212.1:0-8664 GCA_035556335.1 Planctomicrobium sp.
AAATCGCCTGGGCTGGCGAGGCTCCTGCCGAGCCGGAAACGATGGAAAGCATGATCTTTCATGCGGCTCAGCAGGAGCTTCGCCCTCCCGGAAATTACCAATCCTGAAACAAGCAAAAGCCCTGTGAACAACGACAATTCGTCTGGAATCGATTGATTGAAATTGATACTGTAGAAAATTGATCAGAACTGAAGATGAAACTCCGGATGAAAGAAAAACCTGTGCGTCAGATTCATTTGCTCGCGGCCGTCATCGGAACGTTGGTATTCTCCTTTGGCGGTGCTGCGGAAGTGCTGGCAGAACAGGTGAAACTGGAAGAGGTTCACATCTGCTGCGGCATGTGTGTGAAGAAGATCAATAACGTTCTTGGAAAAGCAGACGGCGTCAGTTCTGTGACCGTTCTTCAGGGAGAACGGACCGTCAAGTTCGAAGCGAAAAACGCAGCAGCTGTTCAGACCGGCCTGAAAACGCTGTATGACGCGGGTTTCTATGGAAAGTCGTCTCAAAAAGGCCCTGATCTTTCGATCACCGACGCGAAGAAAAATCAGGTGGACCTCTCTGGAATGCACCTTTGCTGCGCCGGTTGCACTCGAGCTGTTGAGGCCGCCCTGAAAGAAGTTTCCGGAGTCAAAGGAATCAGCATTCAGGCCAAAGAAGGAATCGTGACTGTGACAGGCGACAACGTCAGCCTGGCCGAAACACTCAAAGCCCTGCACAACGCTGGATTTCATGGAACCGTGAAATAGTCGAGTCGAAGGAAACAACCCGGGGGAATTCAATTTCCTGTTTTGAATTTCATGCTTCGAATTTTGGTAACACATTCGCCAAGTGAAGTGGATTTCCCTTGTTCCCAAGCTCTGGCTTGGGAACACACTCGACGCCAAGCTCCAGCTTGGCCACTGAACGTTTGGTTTTCTTCTCTCAAAAAGAGGAGAAAGTTGCGAATCAGGTTGTCTTTAATACGAACCTCGAAGCAGAGCTTCTGGGCGAGTGCGTTCCCAAGCCGGAGCTTGGGAACGAGGAACAGCGACTTCATTCCGCTAAAGTGTTACCGAATTTTGAATTTCCGATAAGAGGATGTGGAATTCCATGAGTGCCCCGTGGTATCGCGTGGAACTCGAACTATTTACGGGACCGCTGGATCTTTTGCTGTATCTGGTGCGTCGTGATGAGGTCGATATTGTCGACCTGCCGATTGCCCGAATCACCCGACAGTTTCAGGAATTTCTGGAAGTTCTGCAGATCATTGACCTCGATCTGGTCGGGGATTTCGTCGTCATGGCCAGTACGCTGGTCGAAATCAAAAGCCGCAGTGTTTTGCCGACTCCGCAGGTGGCCGAAGAACAGCCTCTCCCGACAACGATTCAGGGAGACCCCCGTTCTGATCTGATCCAGCAATTGCTGGAATACAAACAATTCAAAGATGCGGCCACGGCCCTCGACGTTCGGGCTCAGCAATGGCAGGAACGTTATCCCCGACTTTCCAGTGACCGCCCGTCATCCGGGAAAGACCCCGCGTCCGACCGCATCAAAGAAGTGGAATTGTGGGATTTGGTCAGCGCACTGGGCCGGATTCTCAAACGGAAAGAAATCGAGTCGGACACCACCATTCGCTACGACGACACACCGATTCAGACGTATGTCGACCAGATCGGGGCTCATATTCGCCAGACCGGAGAAGTCCCCTTCTCTTCTCTCTTCGACCGCGAGACGATTCGCAGCAAAATCGTCGGGATGTTTCTGGCCATTCTGGAACTGATCCGGCATCACGGGTTCCGCTGCCAGCAACCGGAGCAGTTTGGGGATATCATCATGTTCCCCCCAATTGAAGCCGAACCGGAAGCCAGCGTTTCTGAAGCTGTTGAGTAGAATCGAAATCGGATTTGTTGCCAGATCCGAAAACGAACGCTTCCTGGCGACGAAAATTCTTCTGAAATCGGTATGATACGGTCCTTCAAGGCATATACCGTATTGGGGCATCCGAATTCTCACTCTTCCCATCGTTTCAAGAGAGCATTTTCATGTCGGCAAAGTCTGTTCTGACGTATAACCCTGCAGCATGTGAGTTTCTGGTTCAGTCGGCCCGGCCGGCATTGTCGGCAGCGTTGGAGGCCGCCAGAGAAGAGACCTTGGCTGATGTGGAACTGCTCCACTCCGGCGGAGCGATTCCGTCTGAAAAACAGCCTCTCGACAGCGGTTTTATCGATCTCCCAAAGCGCCTGCTCGCCGGAGAAGATGGCCTGCTGGAACGGATGGAGAAAAGTGCCTCCGAACTGCAACAACAGATTGACCGCCTGATTGTGTTGGGGATTGGCGGTTCTTATATGGGACTGCGGGCACTCTTCGAAGCCCTGTGCGATCCATATCACAATGAACTGTGTCGCGGCTGCCGTAAAGGGAAACCAAAGCTCTATTACGAGGGAAATAATCTCGACAACGACGGCATCGTATCATTGCTCTCTCTGCTGAAGCGGCAATGCAAAGACCCCAAAGATGTCGAGCAACGCTGGGGAATTAACGTCATCAGCAAGTCCGGCGGCACACTGGAAACCGCCGCCGCATTCCGCATCTTCCGCGAAGCACTGGATGCCTATTACGGTGCTGATTCCGAAGAAGCCCGGGAACTGGTGATTCCGATCACAGGAGAAACCGGAAAGCTGCGGAACTATTCCAATGCGAAAGGTTATAAAACGACGTTCCCGATCCCGGATGGAGTCGGGGGTCGGTTCTCGGTCTTCACCGCTGTCGGACTCTATCCGGCCGCTGCGCTTGGAATTGATATTCGTGCTCTCTTGCAGGGAGCCGCCGACATGACCGAATCGTTCGCCAACGACCCGATCGGCAGCAACCCGGTTCTGGATTACGTCGCCACCTGCCATCTGCTCGAACGTGATCATGGCATGGACCTGCGGGTGCTTTCCACCTGGGGGAAAAAGCTGGAAGCGGTTGGACTCTGGTACGACCAGTTGCTGGCGGAAAGTCTCGGAAAAGAAGAGAAAGGGGCCACCCCACTCACCGTCGTCAATACTCGTGACCTGCACAGTCGGGGACAGCAGCATCAGGAAGGAAAACGCGATCGTGTCATTACGAACGTGATCGTTGACGCCCCGAACAAAACGGATGTCCTGCTTCCGAAGAACGACGATGCTTTCGATCAGGATCAACTCAATCGTATCGCCGGAAAGACGACTTCCGAGTTACTTGCCGCCGCGATTCAAGGGACGAATAAAGCCTATGCCGACGTCCAACGTCCGACCGCTGACATTCATCTTCCGAAACTGGATGCTTACGCCTTAGGACAACTGCTGCAATTCTTTATGCTCGCCACCGTTGTTGAAGGACGTCTCATTGGGATTAATCCTTACGGTCAGCCGGGGGTTGAGGATTACAAGAATAATATGGGAGCGATTCTGTACGGAAAGTAATCCTATAACGGATCAACATAAAAGTTCTGCAGGGTGCGTCGAGAGCGCCCCCAGCAGAACTGGAAGCAAACGAGGGCCATCGAAATGACAGAGAATTCTCAAGCTGCATCCGAACAACGAATGACACTCCTGATCACATTATTGATGTGGTGGGTGACATCGTTCGGGGTCGTTCTTGCCAGTGCGATTCTTTGCCGTATGCCGCCGATGACGTCGTTTCTATTAGCAATTGGAGCAGCATGTGCGTCGACTCCATTTGGTGCTGTGATCGGCGGATATATCGCTGGAATTTTCCGGTAGTTCCCACACATCCGCAGGGTGCGTCGAGACGCACCTTAACGGAGTGGCTGATTAAGATTTCGTATTATTTATTATTAGTGGACCTGTTTGAATGTCGTCTTCTGCTCAGGATTCAGTGAAGGAACCCAAGCTCACTCCCATGATGCAGCGCTATATGGAGGTGAAGGCGGAAACGCCGGGAACCATCCTGCTGTTTCGCATGGGAGATTTCTACGAACTGTTCCACGAAGACGCTCAAGTCGCTGCCAAGATTCTCGGGTTAACGCTCACCAGTCGTGACAAGAACTCGGATAGCCCGGTGCCGATGGCCGGGTTTCCGTATCATGCTCTCGAAGGGTATTTACGAAAACTAATCGCGAACGGCCATCGCGCGGCGATCTGTGAACAGGTCGAAGATCCGAAAACCGCCAAGGGAATGGTCCGTCGGGAAGTAACCAGAATCGTCACACCGGGAACCCTCACCGACGATGCCCTGCTCGACCCTCGTCAAAGCAACTACCTCGCGTCGGTTTATCCACTCAAGAATCGTGTCGGAATCGCCTGGCTGGAACTTTCGACCGGACGTTTTCAATGCGTGGAAGTGGAACAGAAAGAAGATGCCGGGGCATTAGGTTCGCGCCTGGCGTTTCTCGATGAACTGGCCCGAATTGAACCGGCGGAAATTCTGATTCCGGAACAACTCCGGTCGCATCCAATTTATGCATCATTAATCGAACTCAAAGGGGCCGTTCTTACGGAACGTCCTGCGTGGTGTTTTGCGGCGAAGCAATGCCGGGACACTCTGCTGAAACATTTTCAGACCGCGACACTGGATGGCTACGACTTCACCGACGACGACTCCGTGAACATCACTGCGGCCGGAGCATTGCTGGATTATGTTCAGGAAACACAGAAAACATCACTGGGACATATCGTTCAATTAGAACCATATCGCCGTGGCACGAATCTTCTCATTGACGAAACAACGCGCCGCAGTCTGGAACTGACCAGAACCCAACGGGAAGCCGGGCGCGACGGCTCGCTCATCAGTGTTCTCGATGAAACCTGTACTCCAATGGGAGCAAGGTTACTGACGGAATGGTTATCGAATCCTCTCACCGATCGCATTGCCATCAACCGCCGACTGGACGCGGTCGAAGAACTGGTGCGTGACAGCAAGCTCTGCCGGGATTTACGGGATCAATTAAAAGAAGCCTACGACTTACAACGTCTGTCGGCCCGTGTTGCGACTTTTCGGGCGTCGCCACGTGATCTCGGATCGCTCGCAAAAACATTAGCACTACTTCCGAAGATCAAAGCCCAGTTAACAGGGCGTCAATCCGACCTGCTAAAACAACTGGAAGTCCGGCTCGACCTTTGCGAAGAGGTTCGGGGGGAAATTGAACAGACTCTCGTCGACGAACCTCCTCTTCTCACGAGTGAGGGAGGAATGATTCGTTCTGGTCGTAACTCGACACTGGATGAACTTAGAGATCTGGCTTCTGGAGGAAAGCGGTGGATTGCCGAGTATCAGGCGAAAGAAATCGAGCGCACCGGCATTTCGACAATGAAAGTCGGTTTTAATAAAGTCTTCGGATATTATCTCGAAGTGACCGCTGCCCAGCTAACAAAAGTTCCACAGGATTATATTCGTAAGCAGACACTAAAAAATCTCGAACGTTTTATCACTCCGGAATTAAAGGAATATGAAGATCGGGTTCTGAAAGCAGAAGGACAATCACAGGCGCTGGAACTGGAACTGTTTCAGAACTTGCGAAATCTTGTCGCGACCGCCTGTACTCGACTTCAGCAGACGGCAGAAGTTCTCGCAACTCTGGATGTGTTATGTAGCCTCGCCACGCTGGCGATGCGGCAGAACTATTGCCGTCCGGAAATTGTCGATGAGCCCTGCCTGGAGATTCATAACGGACGTCACCCGGTGCTGGACCGCATCATGTCCTCCGGGGAGTTTGTTCCGAATGATATCTTTCTGGGAATGACTTCTTCGGAAAGTAAAACTTCCGGTCCGGTAATCGCCTTAATTACCGGTCCGAACATGGCGGGAAAGAGTACCTATATTCGTCAGGCGGCATTGCTGACGATTCTCGCTCAGATGGGATCGTTCATCCCCGCCGGTTCCGCGAAGATTGGAATAGCAGACCGTATCTTTGCTCGTGTCGGTGCCAGTGATGAACTCGGTCGGGGGCAGTCGACGTTCATGGTCGAAATGACAGAGACCGCCCGCATTCTGAATATGGCGACCGAGAGAAGCCTTGTTATTCTCGATGAGATCGGCCGGGGAACGAGTACGTACGACGGCATTTCACTCGCCTGGGCCATTACCGAACATCTTCATGATCACATCAACTGTCGGACGCTCTTTGCAACGCATTATCATGAATTGACGGAACTGCCGAAGACAATGTCGCGTGTCAGCAACTGGAACGTGGCCGTGCATGAAGATCAGGGAGAAGTGGTTTTCCTTCACAAGATCATTCCCGGAGCCGCAGACCGAAGTTACGGAATTCACGTCGCCCGACTGGCGGGTGTCCCACGCGGAGTCATCGACCGGGCCGGAACGATTCTTTCCACATTGGAAAACGACCATCAGGACGCCAGCGGAAAAACAAAAATCCCGGCCCGAAAGAAGCAGAACACAAGACAGTTAAAACTGTTCGTTGACCTTGACGATCACCCGCTCTTGAATGAATTACGCGATCTGAAGCTGGATGAACTGACTCCGGAAGCAGCGCTGAACAAATTACAGGCGATTCAGGGAAAGCTGAAACCGTAAAGGTTCTATGAATGTTACTGGGCATTCAACTCAAAATTGTGACGCAGCGCGTTACCGATCCGTCATCGTAAAGTTGCTCGGCAGACATGGCGCATTGTTTAGAATAATTTGCTTTACCATGCGCCCGCGTGCCGGAACAGCCATGCAATAGACCGAATCGCTCTAATAACCGCGCAAGACACGAACGTGATATCGTACGTTATTGTCCGGGTTACTGGCGAAGTCGTTGTCGTTGTCATTGATTCGCAGGACGACACGTTCATAGTTACGGTTCGCAACCAGTTCAAAAGGGACATGACGGGTTCCCGCTGGAATAATGGCCAGAACCCGTGTCCTCCCTACACTGTCCGCTTCGCAAACAACCAGTCGGTTTCGGTCTCCCTTTTCCAGCATGGGTTCGTCAGGAGAATCGGACGCAATATTTCCCCAACCTTTCCACTTCCCGCTGACGTAGCTTAACCGAATCCGGTCATTCTTACTGATCGAGCCCAGGTCGTATCCAATTTCTCTCCTGGCCGACACCTGAACTTCCTGATTGAACTTGGTGGCAAGTTCCAGGCCAGTGTTCTTTAGTACTTCCAGTGCGTCGCTGAGTCGTTTCGCCTCATCTAACTGACCACCTTGCGTATAAGATTTGATCGCAGCTTCGTAAGCCGACTCCAGAGTTGTATGCGCAACGCAAGCCTGACGGTAATAGCTGGTTGGGGCGTCGTCAGGAATGGCGCCTGCTGTTTCGAACTGACTTCGAGCTTCATCAATCACGGACAACAAAGGCAGATTGCCAGCTTTTCTCGCAGATTCCTGTTTCCGGTCCAGGAACTGATTCACTTTGCCTTTAATATCTTCTCTTGATTTATCGTACTGCTGCCTGGCACGCTCCAATTTGGCAGCAATCGGATCATCTGCAGCAGTGGCAACAGATACGGTTAACCAAAGAAAAGCGACGAAAAGACCTCTGGCTGGAAGCATGGCAATCTTCCTCTGAGTTGAAAGCGTTATCGATTTCTCTGGTTACATTTTAATCCACCCAGGCATCAAAGACACGAACCTGCTTCCAGTTCCCTTTGCTCTTTTCGATGAAGATGTTGTGTTCGGAATTCTGCTGATAAATGTCGTGCGACTCTTTGTCTGCGAAGATCACATGTAACGCGACGTCGAACATCCGGTCGTTCACCGGACGTTCAAACTCATTTCCCAGGGTGCCTGCCGCGAAGAAGGTGACGCCTGGATGCTCTTTCAGATAACGGTGACAATCGTCGACCAGTGTCTTGATGGCTTCTGGAGAATCGTCATGGAGAGTGAAGAAAACACTGTGAGACAGTTGTGACATCGTCGATCGTTCTTGTTTAAAAGGACTGTTTGGCAACACGACATCGGTCATGTCACCATGAGATCATCATGCTGTACTAAAACCCACCGGTTCCGGCACCGGGAGAGCGGCTACCTCGTCGAGGACCAGGAGGAGCTGATGTAGCGGCAGGAGCTGTTTGAGCCACTCCACCAGAACCATATTGTTGTCGTCGGGCTCCATAGCGAATGGGAAACGAAGACCAGACCTGAGCTGTTCTGGCATCCCCCGGATTACTGGGGAAGACGGCACCGTCGAAGTAGGCGGGGAGCCCGTCGGTTCGAATTCGGTTGAGCGATTTTTCCGACGCATACTGAGTAAATCCGAGCCAATGCCGATCCGGGGCAATTCCAAACAGATTCCGGCTTTCCGGGGTGAATCCCAGAAATTCACGCGGTAAGGGAGCCATATGTAACGTCGTGCAGACAATCGCGGTGAAGACATATCCGGTCAGCACTGCGAATCCCCATTTCGCTCCCTGATAAACCGGTGGACTCAATTCTGCATACGCCGGGAGCAATTTCTCTCCGATGGCTTTCAGAAGAAAGACGGACAGCGAAAAAATTCCCCAGAAGGCAATGATATCCCATCGAACCGGCCATTCCGGGGAGAGAATCACAACGGAACTGAGCATTCCGGCCAGCGGTTCAAAGAAATTCATGGCGATCAGGCCGCCAATAAGCACCGTTACAAACGTAATTCCCGCTCCCCAGGGACCGTCCGCTGAAACCAGCCAGACCACAACTCCCAGGACCGCCAACAGCAGGAGATCGATCATGCCAGATTACCTCCGGTGCGATTAAGGTTAATAAGAGCCG
>DATMFC010000213.1:0-3686 GCA_035556335.1 Planctomicrobium sp.
CCGAGAGAGAGTTGGATCGCCTCATAGACGACTCCCATGCCCCCCCGACCGATCTCACGCACCAGTTGAAAATCCCCCAACGGTTCCCCCGCGATCGGAGCGGCAGTGTCGGGAAAACGGCCATCAGAAGAACCGGACGCATGACGCAGTTGAGGCACTGCGGCATGCAGCATTTCGATGGCATCCAGATACGGTTCCAGCACGGCGACCAGATCAGGATGTTCGGCCTCCAATTCTTTGCGGCTGGGATGCAGTCCCGCTTCGATCTGTTGGAGATAGTGCTGCACCAGTTCAAAGACCCGGGGATCGTCTTCCAGGGGAGGCTGCATTGAGTCGTTCATGGTCGCTCTCCCAGTTGCTGTCGCAGCTTGGTCAGACCCCGCAGCCAGAGCTTTTCCGCACTGTCCTCCGTTTTCCCCATCCGCTCCGCGACCTGCTTGAAGGGAAGCCCCTCCAGATTCCGCAACACGATCGCTTCCCGGTAATCGGGGGGAAGTCTGGCCAGAGCATCGGCCAGCCGCACCGCTTGCTCGTGACGACTGGCCCGCTGACTGGGAGACGATTCCGGTGAAACCAACCCGACCGCCAGCCTCTTCCCAAGCATGACCGTCGAACGTCCCAGCTCTTCATCAATCCGCTGTTCCAGACGGATGTCCCGCTGCTGCGTTCCCAGATAACGGCGACACAGTGTCGCCAGCCGGGTCGCCAGGATCGACCGCAGCCATTCCACCAGTTCTGCTTCACTCTCTCCCCGAAACTGAGAGAAACTGCAATGCGCGTCCAGAAACGTCTCCTGGACCAGATCGGATTGATCCGCCTTGCCCTGGAGCTTCGGGCCGATCTGCATCCGGGCCAGCAGCTTGAGATACTGCCGATACGGTTCGAGCAACTCCTCGACCAGGGCCGCATCTCCCTGCCTGGCTGCGCGAATCTGATGTGGATCAACCGACATGTCTCATGCCTTTCCCGAGCACTCCCGTTCGCGCTCTCACACAGGACTGGTTGCGAAGCCTCTGGACTAACCGCCGCAGAAAAAGGAGATTTTGTGAAATTTTCGTCAATTTCGGAGGCCGGGGAAGCGTCCTGGGGGAATGCGGGACAATGCGTGCTGCTTCGAACCGGGCCAGATTGGGTCGGGACGGCGGAAGTCTTGAACACCCGCCCCAGTGAACAATGGGAACCGAAAACAGGACGGAACACCGGATTCCGGTCATTTGATGGAATCGGCCTTGGTGGGAGACTGCATCTGCTGTTCGGCATAGCGATGAAAGATTTTTAACAACCGCTCCCGTTCCAGTTGTCGGGTCGATCGCCACAATTGGACCACGCAGACCGTGATCGACAGCAGACTGATGACGCTCAAGACGGACTGGCGGTCAAGGACCATCTCGACTGCAAGAACCAGGGTCGACGTCAAGATGGTCCCCAGACAGAACCTGTTGATATTCATCATGAACCGAGTTCTTTAATAACACAGGGCGCAATGAACCTCGAGCAAAACGTATCCAGCTTTGGAAACAGCGGGAGGAATTCGCGACCTTGCAAATGCAATCAATTCCTTAAACACCGTACTGTGAAAATGGTGTCGAGAGATTTTCAGTCACTGCTGATTGACTACTGCATCGTCCAGGCTTAATTTTGGGGTTGATAAACCAGAACGAGAGCGGCCAACGAGCCGCGAAACAGTTCGGACAACTCCCAGATTTAGGCTGGATATAGCACTACGTTGTGTCCGACCGGAACCATCGATGGGACCGACTTCAACGTTGGAATGGTGAAGGGGAATGGACGAGGGAGGCGATTTTGATTTCCGATGCCGGTCACTGGTGGATCGCTCTGCCGTTGCAGCGGTCAGAGTCCGTCTTTGGTCATTGGCCTGACTTCTTGCTCAAGAAAATCAGTTCACATCACCCATTCGGAAGGCCGGTGAAATGGGGATGCGCCGCGCCGAGCGGCAAAATCGACCGGAATCTTGTGGTCAGGATTGGAGATCGTCCAAATTCTTTGGTGAGGCGAAAAACGGTTCGAGTTGATCTTCTCTGCCAATGAAGTTTGAGCCTACACAGCGCGCCGAACCGTGTGACTTGCCAGGCGTGGTTGAACACGAATGACTCCTTTGCGTCTGTGCATGTCTTCCGATGTTCCGAACGGCGCTCAAAAATATCCTGCCGGACTGCGCTTCAAGATTGCTGTTTTCAGCACTTTCGATCATGGCACTGACGATGTCCGGCTGTGGGACGACCAAACAGAACACGGCCACGGAACAGGTTTTGAATTCCGACGCCGTCGATGCCACCGTGGCCAAAATCGACTTTACACCTCTCACTGGTCAAAAGGTGTTCTTTGATACGCAGTACATGGCGGATTACAAGGGGATCGGTTTCGTCAATTCGGCCTATGTGATCAGTTCGCTGCGGCAGCAGATGGCTGCCGCCGGACTGTTGTTGATGCCGCACCTTGAACAGGCGGACTACGTTCTGGAGGGACGAATCGGGGTTCTGGGAACGGATTCCCATGAACTGATTTACGGAATTCCATCGAATAGCGCAATCAGCAGCGCCGCGTCCATTGCGGCTTCGGCGACGACGGGAACAACGGCTCCAGCCACGATTCCAGAACTCTCACTCGCCAAGAGAAACGATCAGGCGGCTGCCTCCAAAATCGGGATATTCGCTTATGATCGTGTCAGCCGGGAGGTTGTCTGGCAATCAGGAAGCTCCTTCGCCAGGGCCACCGCCAAAGATTTTTGGGTCTTTGGGATTGGTCCCTTTCAGCGCGGATCGATCTACAAGAACAACGTGCAGTTTGCCGGAAACTCGTCCGACGCCCCCCTTCCAGGCTCCCGGGAGGGGATCAACGGCCCCATCGCCGCGTACCATCAGGAAACGCTTTTTCAGACTCCAGGTCGAAAAACTCCTGTCGGAGCAGCCATCCACGCGTCCAGCACGGAGGAGGAACCCACGGGCCATCCAAAACCGGATCAACAGGAACCAGAAAAGTTGGTTCCGATCTCTCCGGCGGCGATCGCGCGACCTCTTCCCGATGTGAAGTCGGATCATGACAAGCCGACAGGCGTGTCGAAACAAGCCGAAATCCCTGAACTTCCACCAGGGCGATAGACATCAATTGGGGAACCAGGCATGTATCAGGAATGGACATTCCATCCGGTGCGTGTTCCCATTCCGATTTCGAGTCTGCAGATCGGTGATCGCCCGAGTGCTGATTTCATCCCAGGCATCGCTGGCCCCCTTCGCCCTTGTCTCTCCATCTGGAGCAAACCTGTCAATGGACTTGACGGCACCCTGATCACGGAGCGGAGGGACGGCGGCGATGGACGCTGGGAGGCGCGCCGGACCAGCGTTTGAAGGCCGTACTGAAGGCGGAGACCGACTGGTAACCGATGCGGCGGGCGATCTCTTTCAGATGCTGTGATTGCCCCCACAACATCTCTTCCGCCAGCTTCATGCGGAGATTTAACAGAAAGTCCGTGGGGGTCTGACCTGTCTGATCCTTGAACTTCTGAGCGAGAGAGGAACGGGAGATTCCCACTTCCTCTCCCAGTGACTCGATCGTCCAGGGCCGCCCTGGATTGCGTTGCATGGCCAGGATCGCCTGGGCAACGACCGGATCCACTCCTGAAATCGTTCCTGCGGTCGCCGCGTCGGCCTGAGTGGCGAGGACCATCG
>DATMFC010000214.1:0-23485 GCA_035556335.1 Planctomicrobium sp.
CCGCCTCAAAAACAGTGTGTGATTTCCATCAGGAGAGAACTTCGTGCGCAATGCACCGCCACTTAAGGAGTTGCTACATGCACCCTACTGGAGGTATGAATAATCCAGATTAAAGCAAACTGCGACTCTCTTATCGCCATCCGAGAAAGCGGAGGATGGCGGCATTCTTTCTTTTCTCCAGTTCCCACAGTCGGGCGAAGACCCCTTGTCGTTGAGGGGCCGCGACGGCAACTCCGGTGCTGGGAGCGTAACCTGTTTCATACCCTGATTCAGAGCAATGGGGAACCGGCTCTGGCGCGATTTGCACGTGCGTCGCCGAGGACGAAGCGCAGGAAAAGCAGCAGACAGAAAACAGAGTGACCAGTACAAACAGGGTTGGAGAGCGTTTCGTCATGAAGACTCGAATAATGAATTGAGCGATCTTGTCAGCCAACGCCCCAAACAGGAGCCATGGCATCCGTGTTTTCCGGTCGGAAATCCGGACTCGCGAACTTGAAACGGCCCTGACCAGAACAGTTTCGACAAGATCCGCTCTCAACTTCTTCCCCTCGTCGGCAGTCGGCAAACTTTCTGTGATTGGAATAAGGTGAACAAACTGTCTGTTTTGTCCAGATTAACTTTATCAAGGCGAGTCAGAGTGGCCTCCCACAGTGAAGGACACATAAAGAGACAACGCCAGGCGGGTAAGACACTGGTAGCGTTGTCCCCATACCGTTCGGTACGAAGTTTGAGATGAGTGGCTGGGGCACGAATTGAATATGCCCGGAACACGTGTCGATTCTATCAGCGTCCCAGCCTCTCGATATGACTTCTCGGAATCAGCTAAACCGGAGATGGTGATTCTGAGAACGGCTCTTAAAATTCTCCGATCACTTTTCCATCTCGGATCGATAACAGAGAATTAAAGAGAAGCAGGTCAATCTCCTGGCTGATCATCCTTGTTGAACCATCTCCCAAAAGGAAATGAGCTCCTCCTGAATGATAGGAATGATATTCCTGTCCGAAATCGCAATATGGAGTTGAAGAGTTTACCCATGGGTAGACGGTACAAGCGGCGAATTGTGAATACGCGGAAGTAACCGTCGAGTTCTTGGCGTTAATCGGGGCGGCCTGCTCCTGTAAATTTTTCTGGCCTGCCCAGATTCCATGCAGGGCAGTTGGAGCTTCACCAATGAATATGGTGTTTGAAAGCCCGTCTGTCACACTTTTCGATGAAATATTTCGTTGTGTCGGGGAAACCAACGGGCCACGAGGATCATAGCCCGATTCGCCAAGATCCCATTGATAGGTATTAGTACACCAAGATGTCGGGCATCCAAAAGCGCGGACTCCCCAGTTTCCGGTATAGTCGTTCCTCCCGTATCGTTCTGGATCGGCTGTTCGATCTCCGTTCGGCTTCTTTTGTTTTGCTTCCGGATTGGATGGGCAGGTATAGAAGGTAATTTGTTTTGAAGCGGCACTCTGGTTATCGGGGTGTAAATACCACAGGCTGAAATTGATTTGCTGGTAAAGATTTGCCTGGTCCGTGTAAGGAAGAATTGCAGTCCCCCAACTTGCCGTACGGTGGGTCCCTGCAACATTCTGTGGGTTTATAACAGAGAGATCTGCCATCGAGGCTCCCTTGGGATACATACGATAGCTGCTTTCATAATTGTGAAAGGCTAATCCAATCTGTTTTAGATGATTGCGACATTGTGTTCGTCTTGCGGCTTCTCTGGTCTGCTGCACGGCTGGAAGCAGCAGCGCCACCAGAATGGCAATAATGGCGATGACGACGAGCAGTTCGATGAGAGTGAAGCCGTTGCGACTTCGGCGGAAGTCGATTCTCTGAGGAACGGGTTTCGGGAGGCGGGGCATCGGGGGCAGGTCCTTTCCGTGCCATCGATCTTCGGCAGCGGAAAGGGATGTGCGCAGCACCGCGCGCAGAAACACACCTTCCAGGGACGCTTAAGGCCGAAGCATCACATGGCCATGAAGATGTCACTCGTTCCGCGCAAGACGCAGACGTGTGAAAAGACTCCATGAACCTTGCCGGGCCGTATTCTGACTCGCGAGTCGTTCCGGTCCCGGAGCGCCTTCCCACGGAGTTGTGGCCGCAGTGGCATGTTGCTCTGGTCCCTGCTCGCATACAGCGGCGGTCCCGTGCCGGATTCACACCGGCTTCCTGTTCGAAATGACTTCGAACGCCCAGCAAGGCCCTCCTATCCTGATGCATTTCCCTCACAGGTGCAACGGTCGAAAAAAATCATGATAACCGCGCCACTGGCCGTCGATCCATGAGTCAGCGCAGGCTCTTTTTTTGAGAAGAACGAGCCTCTCAGAAGAATCCATAGAACCTGATTCTTCGATCCGGCGTCTCTTTTGCGACGAAACTTACGGAACTTTGTCTATGTGAAGACGCAAGGTTTTTCCAGATAAAACCTTGCGTGTCTTTTCCTTTATGTACTGTCTCTGCTGTTGTGATGATCGCGGTCACGGTAAATATGGAGAAGAGTCACATTTCAAAAACTCCTTATTCCACAGGAACTTCGGCTCAAGTTTTTGAAGAGATTTGCCTGTGGAAACGGATACGAAAAGAATTCGAAATTCCTGACTCCCTGCCGCTTGACATCCCCGTTTCACTCGATAACGTACGTTCCTGTTGCGGCCCCATCGTCTAGTTGGCCCAGGACACCGGATTTTCAGTCCGAGAACAGGGGTTCAAATCCCCTTGGGGTCACTCCCACGACGCCATGTAACCTGGTACATGGCGTCTTTTTTTATGCGCCCATAACTCTTCAACTTTTCTCGAACCGAACGAACACCGAAGCGTGGGAATTCAGAGAGAGTTTTTTGTCAGTGACTCTTCATCAGTGACCAAGCTGATCTGGCACACAATACAAGATAAGGAACAGTCCCGAAATAATATCCCGGTTGAGTCATCCCTGCTGGCGCGTCGGGCTGGTGTGAGTACCCTCACAAAATGGGAAGTGATTTCGGGACTGTTCCTTGAACCCCTAACAAAACTTTCCCCGATCCGCTCGCGGAAAGGAAATATTCATGGTTCGAGAGGTTTTGTTCGCGGCCCTTAGGACCGTCCTGAGAATAAGTGTCGTGAGTGTGGCCGGGGTTGGACAGAGCGCAGCGAAGGAAACCCCGGTCGAGCGCGAAGAGTTAAGAGAGCGAACAATGAATTCAACTCCTCTCTGAACTCGTTCCAGGGTTTCGCGAGTACGCTCCAACCCCGGCCACCCGGACCGTCGAATACGAAATCTCCTCCCGAAATCGAACGACACACCTATTCTATAAAAAAATTCAGGACGATCCTTAGAATATCCCCAGCGCCGCAGGAGACGGCGATCGTGCGAAGATCAATTGAACGGTATTGGGGCTAAACCCGATTGGCTTTCCGAAACGTCATCGGAGTGAGTTGCGTGGCCGCCCGGAAAATATAGCTCAGTCTTGAGGCACTTGAAAAACCGGTCACTAATGCGATTTGCTCAAGAGACTGGTCCGTCGACATCAATAGATGCTTCACCTGATCCAGCTTGATACGACGAATTTCGTCGGCCGGGGTGCGATTGAGGATCTGCTGAAATTTCTGCTCCAGCCATCGTCGTGAGACGGGCACCTGCTTCAGAACATCTCCCACCTGCAAATTGCGGTGAGCATTCTGCCGGATATAGCGTAACGCATTCGCAAAATGCGGGTCGTCGACCGCAATGACGTCGGTCGAGCGCCGCTCACGAATTCCAAGAGGGGGAATTTCCACTTTCTCCAGCGGTGGAGTTTCTCCGCTCATCAACTGGTTTAACATTTGGACACTCGCCGCTCCGATCTGCTCGCTGGCGAGAAGAATACTGGACAATGGAGGATCGGAGACTTCACACATCGGGTCGTCCGTGTCTCCTGCGAGAATGGCAATCTCTTCCGGCACATGAAACCCTTCCGCCTTGCAGATGGAACTTAATTGCAACGCCGGGTAAGGATCAGCCGCAAACACTGCCAGCGGACGGGGAAGTTGCTTGAGCCATTTCACCGCCTGCTGTTGAACAGAGTACGGGTTTCCGGAACTGATTCGTGGCTGAAACAGATGACACTCGTATCCCGCTTCGGTCACCACCTGATGAAAAAGTTTTCCACGAACTTTTGTATAGCGCTGACTGGGAGGACCGAAGTAGGCGAGATGCTCAAAACCACGATCCCGGAAATGTGAAAATGCCAGTTCCGCCCGTTGTCTGTCATCCGTGATAGCCAGATAACGCTCATATGTCGCATTCTCGTTTAACGTGACACTGACCGCAGGGACTCCCTGAGCGCGAACGTGCTGCGCGATCTGATCGTCTCGAATGGCCGCGATAATTCCGTCTCCTTTCCAATTGGGTGGAACCCGATATCGCCATTCGTCATCCCGGGGATCGATGAGGAGATCCCACGCCAGATCGTGACGGGCCGCCGCCGAGATGCCTTGGATGACTCCTCGCCCCCATGAATCACCAGGATCGATGAGCACGGCGACCCGACGATGCTGTCGATGGTTAGAAATGCGAGCCATTCATCTGCCTGTGATAACGAATGAGAATGCCGGAAAGGTTGCGCAATACAGATATAAGAATGCGCATTTCAGCATTGTTTGCAATTGTTTTCGAGATATTCTCAATCAACATCAGAGGATTTTTATTTCTTGATTCAGAACTTCTGGCAGCCAAGGATGCCCCCGAAGGCTCACTGAGCAGCCACCTGCTTCTCATGCTGATCAGGAAATGAGGTTTCGTCCGTCATCATGACGTCGCTCTGAGATTCCGTCGATCACACCGAAGAAAAGACGCTCTCGTTAATCAAGATATTCAATTTCAATTCTCTTGGAACATTGAGGGAGAGTTCGATATGTTCAGTTCACGACGTCATCTTTCACGCTCCGGATTTACGTTAATCGAGTTGCTGGTGGTGATTGCTATTATCGCCATTCTGGTGGCCCTATTGCTTCCCGCTGTCCAGCAGGCCCGGGAAGCGGCACGACGCTCGGCATGTAATAACAATTTAAAGCAAATCGGGTTAGCACTGCATAATTATCACGAGACGCATCGTACGTTTCCACCCGGAGGAATTGGTATCTACCAAGCTAGCTTTCTCGTGCAACTGCTGCCTTTTCTGGAGCATGCGAATATGTACAACCAGCTGCAGTTCATCAGAGATAATTCCATGCTCTTCAATAGCACCAGTTTAACAGGCACCCCATTGGCGAATTACGAAAAGTTGGCAGGATTTGCGCCCGCTGTCTATCAATGTCCTTCCAGTAGCCTGCCACGGTTTGCTGCGAACCCGGGGGGAACTGCTGCGGCACCATTTCCACAAGATATCGGAACATCCTCGTACATCGGTGTGGCGGGGGCCTGCACCGACAGCATGACGGAAAGAGACCCCACAGGAGAAGGCCGTTGCACATCGAATACTTATGGCTTCTTCTGCGCGAATGGCACCTTGGTCCCCAACGTACCAATTCGGCTATCTCGAATTACCGATGGGACTACGAACACCATTATTCTGGCGGAACAATCGAATTGGACCGTCAACGCTGCAGGAGCACAAATTGATGAACGGACCAGTGGGCGCCGTGGCGCATGGCTTGGTCCTGATCGTCGAGGGTATCCTGGCGATCCCGCAACTCCCGACTGGGAGACGGCAGCAAGGTATACCTTCAATCTGACCACGATTCGTTATGCGGTGGGCTTCCGGACACTTACGGCAGCTTCTGGCGGAAACCATCAATCGGGCGGAAACACCCCGATTCATTCCGCTCATACCGGTGGAGCATATGTTTTACGTGGGGATGGAGGGACTGCGTTTCTGTCGAACTCAGTCGACTGGTCAATTCTCCGGAATATTTCCATTCGAGATGACGGGCAAGTCGTCTCTGGTGATGTGCTTTAATTCCTGAAACCGAAGAATTCCTGCTTTCCGCCAGATGAGGTGGTTGTCAAACTCAATCTAACCGGGACTTGCATATGATGATCCAATTTACGATTGATAAATTACAAAATGCGATCTTATGTTTCGTCTTCCTGGTTTTCTTATCTGGATGTGGCAGCAGGAAGGAGATCCCGATTGCTAGCGTTTCGGGAATAGTGACTTACCAGGAAAAGCCTGTTACTCAAGGGGACATCAGCTTCATGTCCAATCAAGGTTTTGGAGCCAGCGCTCAGATCGATTCCGATGGAAGATATTCACTGCGGAGTCAGTATGGGAAAGGAATCCCATTGGGAACATATAAAGTGATTGTGACGCCTCCACCCATACTCGTAAATGAGTCAGAGAATCCGCGCCCTCAGGTTCAGGAAAAGACACACCCTGAGATTCCAAAAAAATATCGTCATTTTTCTACCAGCGAACTGGAAATCGAGATTGGTGAGAAGCCAGTCACATTCAATATTAACATGGAACCGGCGTGACCAGTTCCAATGGACCTTGCCCAAGCCTTCCTGAGTGAACTCCTACCTGAGGACAGCCAGCTAATGAAATCGTCTCGCACTTTGTTATGGAAATCTGGATTTGTTCTATTCATAGCGACAATGTTCCTGACACCATCGAACTTGATGGCCGGGAAAACACAGGACGACCAACCTCCTCCGGTCTCTCCGGTGCCGACTCCGGGGGGAAAAATCGAATCATCCCCTGCAGCAGTCGTTGTCAACGCTGCTGACCATCCTTCGTTGCAAGCTGCCGTCGACGCGCTGCCGGTCTCTGGTGGAGTGGTTCGTATTCCACCGGGAATTTATGACCTGCAAGAACCTGTCGTGATTCGCACGGGGGACACCCGTATTGAAGGGGCCGGGACGGCGACGTGGATACGGAATCTCAATGAGTCTGGGGAACCGGCCCTGTTTATTCGGCCGGAGGAAGCCGCCACAGACCGTCGGGCACGTCTCTGGCGCGTTGAGGTTTGCGGTCTGCGCGTGACGGGAAACCGGAAAAGTGGAGTTGGAATCCAGGCAACAGCTGTCCAGGAAATCATCGTTCGTAACGCGACGGTCGACCGACATGGAAGTCATGGAGTGTTAATGAATCGATGCGAAGAGAATGCGCGCGTCATCGGTTGTAATTTTACATATAATAATGGATATGGTCTCAGAATGGAGGGAGGCCATGACATGATTGTCAGTGCGAATCAGTTCGAAGAGAACATCCACGGAATTTCGGTCACAGATGCATTTAATCTGACATTCTCAGGAAACAATGTTGATGATCATCTTCAAAACGGAGTCGTGATCGAGAATACATATGGATCGGTCGTTTCCGGAAACATGATTGAAGAATGTGAAGGGACGGCCATCATTCTCGATCGCGAATGTTATGGAATTACTCTCAGCTCAAATGTGATCGCGCATCATCTTCAAGGAGGGATCGATCTTCAGAATGCCTGGGGATGTACCGTCACCGGCAATAATTTTGTATTAGTTCATGAATTTTCCGTTCGGGTCGGCAGCAAGGCAGGACGCCATACCATTACCGGAAATCAATTCACAAACAGTTATACCGGAGACGGAAAAGTCCGGAGAAAACTGGAGCATCAGAACCCACTTCAACTTGATGTCGGTTCCGGAATCGTTTTGGAGAAAACGGAAGATATCGTCGTGAATGGAAATCAATTTTCAGGCATCTCCACTCATGCCGTCAAAGCGGATGACTCTTGCAAGCGATTGCTGATCACGAATAATCTGATCACCGATCATGGACAACGGTTGCCTCCGGAAACCGATCCGATCCATATCGGAGCGGCGACGGAATCGATTGTCGGTACCAATCTAATTGGTCCGCAGACTTCACGTAAAATTGAATCAACAAAATAAAAATTAAGATAAAGCACTGACTTATGAAACTGGAATTTGATCTCGACGAACAGCAGACAAAACCGGCATCGCTGCTGGATTATCAACGAATTGCTATTGCCGTCGGTGACGGTGCGCCGGTGGCGATCTCGAAAACGGCAATGAGCCTGATGCGTTATCGTGGTGAAGATATTATTGCCGTGATTGATGCAGCGAATGCCGGCAAGTCGGCTCAGGAGGTTTATCGTCTTGGTGGCACGATTCCCATTGTTGCCTCTTTGTCGGATGTGCCTGATACGGATGCCATCTTTGTTGGAATCGCTCCGGCAGGAGGAGTTTTGCCGCAATCCATCCGCAGTGTCATCGCGCAGGGGGTTGATAAGGGGATCGATATCGTCTCCGGGTTACATCAATTCCTGATTGATGATTCCGAACTGGTTGCCGCAGCAAGATTGAGTGGTAGCCGCTTAATTGATGTCCGTCGTAATCAATATAAGAAAACCGCACGCGGAACCGGATTTCGTGAAGGGTGTTTACGGATTCATACCGTCGGTCATGACTGCGCTGTCGGAAAGATGGTGGTCACGCTGGAATTAGAGCGAGAACTTAAGCAACGCGGTGTCGATGCACAATTTCTGGCGACCGGTCAAACCGGAATTATGGTTTCCGGTAGAGGAGTCCCGGTTGATTGCGTGGTCTCGGATTTTGTGAATGGAGCCGTGGAGGAGCTCGTTTTTCAGAATGAAGACCATGAGATTCTGCTCATTGAAGGTCAGGGAAGCGCCACTCACCCGGCATTTTCAGCAGTGACACTCGGCTTGCTACATGGCTGTGCTCCTCAGGGACTGATTTTATGCTATGAAGTGGGACGCACAGTAACGATGGATTATCCCCATGTCCCACTGATGCCTTTGGAATATTTGCGTCACTTATATGAAACCATTGGTTCAGTTCGAATTCCAACCAAAGTCATCGGCATTGCCATGAACAGCCGATACGTGACGGCCGAACAGGCGGAAGCGGAGAAGAAGCTGGTCGAGGAATCGATGGGACTGCCAGTCTGTGACGTCTATCGTGATGGCCCGACCAAGCTGGCTGATGCAGTCCTGAAACTCAAGAAGGAATTGTTTGCGTGAAGCTGGAAATTCATCCTGTTCGGTTGCCGTTGAAAGATCGCTTCACCATCTCACGAGAAAGCATCGACTCTCAGGACAGTGTTATCGTTGCTCTGTCGGATGGAGAGTATACCGGCTACGGAGAAGTCTCCTGTAACAGTTATTATGGACATACAATTGAGTCGCTCATTCAATCGTTTCAGCGATGTCTTCCTGTGCTTGAACGGAGTTCGCTGACAACACCGGAATCACTCTTTACTGAGTGTCGTCAACGAATTCCGAACGACTTTTTTGCATTGTCCGCAATTGACTGCGCGGCACACGACCTGTCCGGAAAGAAACAAGGAGTACCGACTTGGCAGGCGCTGGGACTCAACTGGAATCCTGAGATCCGTTCCAGTTACACGCTCGGAATTGATTCCATCGAGGAAATGCGGCGGAAATTTCGGAACCAGCCGAACTGGAGCATCTACAAAATCAAACTGGGAACGTCGTACGATCTCGAGATCGTCTCCGCGCTGCGCGAGGAGACGGATGCTGTCATTCGTGTCGACGCCAATTGTGCCTGGTCCGTCAACGAAGCGATTGAAAAATCACACGCGCTGGCTGAACTGGGAGTTGAATTCATCGAGCAGCCACTTCCGGCTGATGTGAGTCGGGATGAACAACGTGCCGTTTATGAACGAAGTGCGCTGCCGATCATTGCCGATGAGAGCTGTCAGGTAGAAGCGGACGTTGTGAATTGCCATGGCTTGTTTCATGGAATTAACGTCAAGATCTGCAAGTGCGGCGGACTGACTCCTGCCGTCCGAATGCTGAAACAGGCCCGCTCTCTGGGTTTGAAAACAATGGTAGGCTGTATGATTGAATCCTCGGTCGGGATTTCTGCGGCGGCACAACTTCTTCCGCTGCTCGATTATGCCGATCTGGATGGATCAGTGCTGATTGCCCAGGATCCGGCAACCGGTGTTCGAATTGAGAATGGAAAAGTGATTCCCGGTACTCTCCCCGGCTGCGGGATTCAATTGAATCCGGAAGAGCTTTCGTCAATGCGTTTCGATCCCATTTGAAAATGGACTCCGCACATGTGAAGTGCGCGGCGAGAGCAAGTTGCTCTACCGTGTGTCCGCGTGCCAGATCGGCTACGTGAGTGATGGAAACGCCTTATTGACGCCGAAACATGATCACAGCCACGCTCAGTGTCACTACGGAAATGATCAGGAGCGGAAGTGAATGCTGCAGGACAAATCCGATGGGAACGTCTTTCAGAATGATACTTTTGACGATCACAATATAGTGGCGAATCGGGTTGAGCCAAGTGGCATATTGCAGCCACATCGGCATGTTCTCGATCGGGGCGGCGAAACCGGACAGGAGAGTCGAGGGCATTACGAAGGCAAATGCTCCCAGGAACGCCTGCTGCTGTGTCGAGCAGACGGAGCTGATCATCATTCCAAAGCCGACCAGCGACAGAAAATAAAACAGGGCGCTGCCATACAGCAACAGGAACGAACCGTTGAAAGGAACGCCGTAAAGAAAAATGGCTCCCAGAAGAATAGCGGTTGCCTGACCGAGTCCGATCAGCATGGAAGGGACCGCCTTGCCGATCATGATCATTTCCGGGGTCAACGGAGAGACCAGTAACTGGTCGAAGGTTCCCATTTCCCGCTCGCGGGCCACTGACAACGCTGTCGTCACCAGAGAGCCGATCGTCAGGATCACCGCGACCAGCGTGGGAAGAATGAACCAGGTATAGTTGAGATTCGGGTTATAGCGGTTCCAGACGATCAGTTCTGATGTTGGTGGAACTCCTCGAGCAACTGCTCGTTCATTGAAATATCCCATGGCAATTGTCTGCAGATAGCTCGCCGCAATCTGGCTGCTGTTGGAACGGCGGCCGTCCAGAAGGATCTGCAGAGAAGCCGTTTCTCCGGCGGCGACCTTGCGGGAAAAGTCTTCCGGAAAACGGATCACCGCAATTGCCTGCTGGGAGTCGAGCGTTCGGGCGATTTCCTGTTCTTCACGCAGATGAAGCATGTGGGTAAAGGCGGACGAGGCGGAGAATCTTTGAACCAGTTCATAGCTGGCGTTCCCATTGTCTTCGTTCAGGATCGCCAGCGTGTTGTTCTTTACTTCCAGCGTCGCCGCCAGCGGGAACAGGCAGGTCTGCAGAATGACCGGCAGAACAATCAGCTCGCGACTACGAGGATCGTTCAGAAGGATTTGAAATTCCTTCCGTATCAGCGCCAGAATTCTTCGGAACCAGAGCATTAGGGCATCTTCAAAAAGGGTTTTCAGCGTTCCGCAGTCGTAAAGTGAGGCTTTCGCGTGACAAAACGCTCTCAAACGACTGCAGGCGGTAGAGCAAACTGCTCTAGTTAGCCATCCAGTCGGCGTTGAGTAACTCGTGCAGCCAGTGTGAGAAAGAGAATGCTGGTCCCGGTAAGGAATAGAAAGTTCGGCAAAAGAATCGACCAGACGTCTCCGGCCAGGAACAATGTCTGGAGTGCACTGACAAAATATCGTGGAGGGAGCAGGTAAGTCAGTGCTCGAACTGGTGCAGGCATGCTCGTGATTTCGAACAGAAATCCTGACAGCATGACTGCCGGAAGGAATCCCACATTTAATGCGGCCTGAGCGCTGTTGAACTGGTCCTTCGTGACGGAGGAAATGACCAAACCGATTCCCAGCACACTTAACAGAAACAGGCTCGTGATCCCGAACAGCAGAAAGAGCGATCCTCGAAACGGAACCCCCATCACGAACACCGCACAGGCCGTAACGACTCCCATCGACAAGATCCCCAGAAGGTAATACGGGAGCAGTTTACTGAGCAGAAGTTCTGCACGATTGACCGGGGAAGCGAGCAAGGCTTCCATCGTCCCCCGTTCCCATTCCCGTGCCACAACCAGTGAGGTCAGCAGTGCCCCAATGACGGTCATGATGATCGTGATCGACCCGGGAATCAGATAATGCCGACTCTCCGCAGCAGGATTGAACCAGTAGCGCACCTGCACATCGAGCGGGGGTGTTGCAAGACGACCGGCATCGCGTGCCTCTGTCCGTTGCCACCCTTCCCAGACTCCGGTGATGTAAGCTGCGGTGAAGTTGGCGGTATTCGGTTCCGCCCCGTCAGTAATCACCTGTACGGGAGCCGTCCCCCCTGGAAGTGATTGCCTGCGTGAGAAGTCGGCAGCGAGAGCGACATAACCCCGAATGAGCCCTGACTCCAGCAAATCGTCTACCTCTTTGCGGCTTCTGGCAATGGTCACTTCCAGATAAGGAGACCCGACCAGTTGCTGTATGAATTGAATCGATTCCGGTCCTTCATCTTCGTTAAGGACCCCGAGGCGAATGCGAGTGGTATCGAGATTGATTCCATACCCGAAAATCAACAACAGCATCATCGGCAGGACGAAGGCCACAATCCCGCTGCTCGGATCACGCAGAATCTGCCAGGTCTCTTTCCGACAGAGAGCGATGAGTCGGCGAAATGAAACAGGTGCGTTCATGCGGCATCGTGTCGGCGAATAAGTTCGATAAAGGCATCTTCCATTGTCGGTTCAGGGAGTTCGTCACTGGCGACGCTGGCCTTGAGATCGTCCGGTGGAGCCAGCGCAATGAGTTGTCCACGATAGACGAGACCAATCCGGTCGCAATATTCCGCCTCATCCATGAAGTGCGTCGTGACCATCACAGTGACTCCCTTCTCCACAATTCCGTTGATCTGTGTCCAGAACTCACGACGGGTGATCGGATCAACACCGGAAGTGGGTTCATCGAGAAACAGGATGTCCGGTTCGTGCATCGTCGCACAGGCCAGTGCCAGACGTTGTTTATATCCCAGCGAGAGGTCACTGGTCTGGGATTTCAGGAAATCGCCGAGATGGAAGACCTCCACCATTTTCTGAATGGCTTCCCGTTGCTGCCGGGGAGCGAGGCCATAAATTCCGGAGAAGAATTCCAGGTTCTGCTGCACGGAAAGATTGCCATAGAGCGAGAACTTCTGAGCCATGTAGCCGAGTCGTTGTCGGGCTCGGGCGGGGCTATGCTTGAGATCAATCCCCATCACTTCGGC
Organism: Planctomicrobium sp.; assembly: GCA_035556335.1. Lineage (GTDB taxonomy): Bacteria > Planctomycetota > Planctomycetia > Planctomycetales > Planctomycetaceae > Planctomicrobium. The sequence goes on from DATMFC010000214.1 coordinate 12,999, forward strand.
CCGTCCTGAAGTGGGCTTGAGCAGGCCACACATCATTTTGAACGTCGTCGATTTTCCGGCCCCATTCGGCCCAAGCAGACCGAAGATCTCTCCTTGAGTGACGGAGAACGTCACCTGATCGGTTGCGGCGAACTCGCCGAACCGTTTCGTCAGATTCTCCGCTTCAATGAGATTTCCTGGATCCGGTTTTCTGGGAGCCAACGCCTGGGCCAGCGCTGATTCTCCCCCTGGCCCCCCTCCCAGCAGATCAATGAATGCGTCTTCAAAGCGGGGAGCAACGCGAACCCATTGGAGATGATCAGAAACCTGGAGTGCCGGCGAATTCAGTGAATTCAAATTCAATTCAGTCAGGTCGGGAGGAGAAGAACCATCTTTGAGGACGATTCGCAGGCTGTGCCCCTGAATCACTCCGTCTGTGACATCCGGCAGACGAAGAACCTGACTGAGTGCGACACGTCGGCGATTTGCAATCCCGCGAAGATGCAGGCAGCGTCCTTCCATGCGGCGCGTCAGTTCTCCCGGTGGACCAGAGAAAAGAAGCGTTCCTTCGTTGAGTAGCAGAACTTCATCACAGGCCTCCGCTTCATCGAGATAGGCCGTGCTCCAGACAACGGCGATTCCGGAACCGGCGAGTTCATGGACCATTTTCCACAGTTCCCGACGCGAGATCGGGTCGACACCGACACCCGGTTCATCGAGCAATAACACCTGCGGATTTCCAAGCAGAGCACAGGCGAGTCCCAGTTTCTGTTTCATCCCTCCGGAGAGTTTTCCGGCGAGTCGGGAAGTAAATCGGGCGAGATCGGTAAACGCAAGTAGTCGTTCAAAGGTCTCTCGCCGGGCCTGTCCGATGACATTTCTGAGATCGGCATGAAGTGTCAGGTTTTCGAGAACAGACAGGTCTTCATACAGACCGAATTTCTGCGGCATATAACCGACATGCTCACGCAGCCAGTTCGCGTCGTCGATGGGATCATGACCAAGTACAGAAAGGGTTCCTCCATCCCGTTTGAGGAGTCCCGCCATAAGCCGCATCAACGTGGTTTTCCCAGCGCCGTCTGGTCCGGCAATTCCAGTGACAATCCCTGACCGAATCGACGCCGTCATCGAATCCAGCGCCGGTTTAAGCATGCCGGAAAAGGTCTTGTGAAGATGCTCAAAGGTCACTGCCGTGTCGGTCATGGCTGCTCCCTGTCGAGCAGTCGGACCGTAATCGGCATTCCCTGTCGCAACCCGGTGTCGGCGTCACTCACGACGACACGAAACCGGTAGACCAGAGACGTTCGGAGCTCTTTCGTTTCCACCGTTTTGGGAGTGAACTCCGCACGGGGGGAGACATCGCCGATTTGCCCGTGATACGGCTCTTTCCGGGAATCGGTGAAGACAAGAACTTTTCGACCGGGATAAACTTCACCCAGTTGCGGCTCTGTCACATAGGCTCGCGCCCAGACAGGGGAGTTTAAACTGAGAGTGAGAGCCGTCGTTCCCGCCTGAACAATGACACCCGGTTCCACCGCCCGGGTGAGGACAACACCAGCTTCCGGGGCAATGATTTCCGTATCGGCCAGTTGTGTTTCGGCATTGGCGAGTGTCGCTCTGGCTGCCTGCCAGTTCGCTTCTGCCTGAAGAATCTGTTCACGACGAAATCCCGCTTTCATCAGGTCCCGGTTTGCCAGAGCGGCGTTTCGTCGACCGATGGCAATGTCCAGATCGGCCCGGGCGTTGTCGTATTCCTGTTCCGAAATGGCCTGTTCGGTGGAAAGTTTGCGATAACGGTCTGCGATCAATTGAGCCCGTTGCACTGCGGCCACCTGTTCGGTGTAAGTGGCTTCCGCGTGGGCAATTTCTTCAGGTCGGTTTCCGTTTTTCAATTCTTCCAGACGCGCCGCCAGCGACTCCATCTGCGCGCAGGCCAGATCAACGGCATGTTGAAAGGGCTCGGCATCCAGTCGCGCGAGCACATCTCCCGCCTGAACGGAATCTCCTTCTTCCTTGAGAACTTCTCTGACTCGTCCTGCCACGCGAAATCCCAGGTTGGCTTCGCGGATATCGATGTTTCCATGGAAGGTCAATGAGGCCAGTTCATCGGGATGGTGCATGAATCTCCACCACGAGTAACCACCACTGCCGACCAGCAGGAGCAGGATGATCACCACAATGACTGTTTTCCTGGTCATGACCGTGACTTGCCCCCCTTCCGCCGAACCGCCGTTCGTTGACGCACTTCTGCCTCCCCTGTGAAGGCGGATGGGGATTTCCAGCTTTCCATGAGACGTTCCAGGTCTGCCTGCATCATATCGAGCACATGCTCTGCATGACTTTCGTCAAAGGTTTCCCAGCCAAGTCGTCGCAGAATTGTCTCCCGCGCCATGATGAAAATCTGCACCTGCCCAATGAGTGAGTGAGCCCTCAGGATGGATCGTTCACATTCTATCGGATCACCGGAAACAACTGAGACAAGATGGGCGAACATGCGATGAAGTGGTTCGATCGCCTGTTTGAATAACGGTTCGAATGCGGCAGACGGACGAGTCTGTTCACGAACCAGCAGCAATGCGAACCGGGACGCCATTGGGTTGGTGAGCATCGTCTGGAGCATGTTTCGACGCATTTTTCGGAGAAGGACCGCAGCCTGATCGGAACTCAGCTTTCTGGCGGAGAGAGCCTCCCCGTACTCTTGTGAGACCGCCGACATGAGGGTTTGCATGAACCGCATCACCGCCTCGATCACGGCGTGATACAGCCCTTCCTTGCTTTCGAAATAATACTTGATGGCTGCCGAATTCTGCCCCGCCTCTTTGGCGAGTTCACGAATCGACGTTCCCTCCAGTCCCCGTTCCGCAAAGCATTGCAGCCCGGCCTCCAGCAGGCGAAGTCGGGCCGTGTCGGCGCGACTGAGAGACATTTCTCCTAGCAGAAACTCGTTCATGCCTATCATTGTAAATCGGACGATTTGAAAAGTCAATCACTTGATTGATATTCACTGAAGAAACTGCCACAGAGTCGCTCGCTGGAAGGGAATTCTCATCGCTAAGGAATAGTCCCGAAATAAGTTCCCGGGTGACCTGGCCAGAATTGGCCGGGTCGCGCAGCGACAAGAAGCCTGCCCCTCAGCGTTGGATTCCATACAAAGCCTTCATTTCCGATGCGGCGATCGATGGACAAAAATCACGGTCAACGACAGAAATAGATGCTGAGGGAAGATCTTCTTGTGCCTACGGCACCCGGCCAGTTCTGGCCGGGCCACCCGGACTTACCGACAAGGAGTAAACTCGGGAACTTATTTCGGGACTGGTCCTAAACTGTTACGTATTTCCTGAAGGGGTGAGAGCTTTGGAGACGGGCATCGATATGTTGCATTTCGGTGTAAGGCACCGGTTCCTTGCAACGGCCTTGCCGCCAAAATGATGAATCGATCCACATCACTGTCCCTGGCAGACTTCTCAAAAACGAACAAATCAAGCCCGCTCAATGAAGCCGTCTCCCACAGGCCAGCTTTCACAGATCACATCTCTGGCGCCGAACGCTTCACGACACTCCAATCACGCCGGTCTCGGGGCTTGACGCTGTGGCATACAGTTTCTTCGGAATGCGACCGGCAAGATAGGCGGCGCGTCCAGCGAGACAGGCATCTCGCATTGCCTGTGCCATGAGCGCGGGATCATGGGCACTCGCAATGGCGGTGTTCAGAAGCACTCCGTCGCACCCCAGTTCCATCGCAAAGGCCACATCACTGGCGGTTCCCACACCGGCGTCAATGATCACCGGGTAGTCAGGATCTCCTTCTTTGAGATATTCCAGACAGATGCGGATATTGTTGGGGTTGAGAACTCCCTGACCGCTGCCGATGGGGCTTCCTGCCGGCATCACGGAAGTGGCCCCGGCTTCTTTCAGTCGACGGGCCATAATCGGATCATCACTGGTGTAACAGAGGACCTGAAATCCATCGGCAACCAGTTTCTCTGTTGCTTCCAGTGTTGCCACCGGGTCGGGAAGCAAGGTTTTCTTGTCTCCCAGAACTTCCAGCTTCACCCAGTCGGCCCCGGGATTCTCTAATCCACTGAGAATCTCCCGTCCCAGTCGGGCGACACGAATGGCGTCTTCAGCGTTGAAGCACCCGGCGGTATTCGGCAGGATCGTGAACCGATTGAGATCGATGAAATCAAGAATGTTGCGACCATCTGCATCGATGAGTCGTTCACGTCGAACCGCGACGGTAATGACGTTCGCCCCACTGATGTCCAGACAATCCCGCATCAAGGGATACGTTTCATATTTCCCGGTTCCGATGACCAGACGGGATTTCAACTGGTGAGTTCCCACTTGTAAAGAAGAATCTGGTCGGGCTGGTGAAGCAGATTGACTGGTCATGGCAGGCTTGCGTTTGGTTCAACTGGAGGCAGAAAGAAAATAGTGTAGTCTCCCGGGAGCCTGAGACCAATTCATCCAGCGAGAAGAGTCAGGGCTTTCGCTTTGTTGAAAATGACCCGGGAGGAAATGACACGAATTTCTTTCCTTCTGCTTTCATCAGGAACCAGCCGACAATTGCCAAATTGGATTTGACTCTGACTTCCACGCGCATTACTGTAGTGATACACATGTGTTGAAATGTGAAATCATGGCGATTCTTCCTGAACAATTTGAAATCCACCCGACATCCGGTGCCCCGATCTACCGGCAGTTGATGGATCAGGTTCTGGCTCTGTTGGCGGGAAAGCAGATTCAGCCGGGGGAGATGCTTCCCAGTGTCCGGGAGATGGCCGTTGCGTTGGGGGTCAATCCGATGACGATCTCCAAGGCTTACAGCCGCCTTGAACTGGAGGGAATCGTCGAACGGGTGCGTGGCCGGGGAATGATGATTCGAGAGCAGAAGATCGAAGGAAGTCTCTCGAAACGCTTGCAGGATCTGGAAACGGCATTGCAGCCCGCCATTGTTCGGGCACGTCAACTGGGACTTCGTGACGATCAGATCACGCCCCTTCTTCATAAGCTTCTTCGGGAGATTCCGGAATGAGTGACACGGTGATCAAATGCCGGGGCCTGACCAAAGCCTTCGGGGCTCAAACGGTGTTGAGCAATCTCAATCTGGAAATTCACTCCGGTCAGATTGTGGCGATCGTCGGCGCGAACGGGTGCGGAAAAACCACCTTGATGCGTTGTCTTCTCGGACTTTTGCGACGCACCAGTGGTGAGAGTTTTATCTTTGGAGAGGACTCCTGGGATCTCAGTGCGGATGCAAAGAACCGGTTGGGATATGTCTCGCAAGAATTCTCGCTGCTCCCCTGGATGACGGTCGAAAGTTTCTGCAATTACACCAGTTCGTTCTATCCTGCATGGGATCATGCTTTCGTCTTTTCCCTGATAAGCCAATGGGATCTGCCGCTGAAAAAACGGGTCAGCACACTCTCAGGAGGACAGCGTCAGAAACTGGCCACGATTCTGGCCATCGGGCATCATCCAGAACTGCTGATTCTCGACGAACCGGTCGCCAGTCTCGATCCGATTGCACGTCGTCAGTTCTTGAAGACGTTGATAGAATTCTCCACAAACCGGAAACAGACAATCCTGTTTTCATCCCATATCACCACCGATCTGGAGCGAATCGCATCGCACGTTTTGTTTCTGTCTCAAGGGCATCAGCAATACTTCGGCGAGCTTGATTTGCTGAAGGAACGCTGCAAACGCCTGCGGATTTATTCGCAGAGTTTACTTCCTGAATCGTTTCAACTCCCCGGGGAAGTCCGTTGCCAGACATCAGGCACAACCGCCCTGGTCACAACAACACAGTACACAGAGGATTTACAGAGCACGGTTGAACGCCGGTGGAATGCCCGGGTTCAGGTAGAAGATTTGAATCTGGAGGAACTGTTTGTTGAGTTTAGCGGAATGGACAAAATCTCCTGTGAACCTGTTGAGGAGTCGGTCCGATGAATTGCGAGTTACAAATTCTGAAGACCTATTTTAACAGACCCATTTATCTGTTGGTTTATCTCATCGCCTTCGGGGTCTGCCTTGCACTGGCGTATAACGCGACAACGCAGGATCACCAGTTCCCTGCCGCACCGGAGTTCACCTCTCCCAGACCGATTCTGCTTGCAAATAGTCAGAATTTTCTTCAGAAATGGGATGAGCCGTCAGCGAACAAATGTCGAACTCTGGATTTCCGAACATTCGAACCAGATACCGTTCCCGATTTGAGTTCATTACCCAAGTTGACTACGTTAAGAATCTCGACTGAGACTCTCAGCGAACAGGATCTCCAGCGAATCCTGGATGCTCCGAAACTGAAGTCACTTCAGTTGAATGTCGCCACACTTGCAGATGGCACGCTGGCCCGACTCGGCTCCAAGCTTGTTGAACTCCAGATTACTTCACAACTGCTTGATCAACATCATAAAGAACTTTCGCAACTCAGCCAGTTAAAGACGATGATTCTGGGAATCTCGAGCGTGACTACGGCGGAGACATTTCAGGCAATTGCTACGATTCCGAACCTTCGAACATTATCCATCGTCCAAGATCCACTCCTTGGGCTGCCTCGGAACTCTCCGTTTGCGGAAGGAATTGACCTCGACGTGGGGGAATTGACCAAAGAGATGATTCAACCACTGCTGGGGCATCCGACATTAAGGGGAGTATTTTCATACTGGCCACAATCCTTTCTGGAAGACCCGCAGCTTCTCAGGGAGTTGCATGCTTATCCTGCAACGTACAGTCAGCGGATCAAAATGTCATTATCCCTGATGACGTTAATCACCATTCTCTTTGTTGTGACGTTTCAACAACACCAGGCGAAACTGCTGTTACTTTCACAGTCATCTTTAGCGCCGGGATTTGACTCCGCAAACCGGATTGTTCTCGGTTCACTTTTAGCAACAATCACTCTAATTTCAGCAACTCTTCTGACATTGAACGGAGTCAACTGTTTCGCGGCTGTTGCAATGGCGTTATGGATCCCCGTCCTTATTGCTTCATTTCTGATTTTATCCTCGTTCTCTCTCTTCTGGAAATCTCCGCTGTCCCGAGTCGGGCTTATCCTCATGGGAGCTATATTTTTCAATTTTCAAATGGTGCAGGCATTCCTTCCGAGCCATCTTTTAGGAGAGTTGAACTGGTTCCTGATGGGATACCGTACCGAATGGGCACTGATCATAATTCTGCTGGAAGTCGGGTTGCTGGCCTGGTTCATTAGCGATCTCAGCGGCAAAAGAGCCTTTCAAATACAGGAATTGTCTGTCACGGCAAACAATTCCTCCGCCAGAAATCAGATTTCATCTAAAAAATCTCGCACTGTCCGTGGTTTGAATGGAATAAGCCTGCGACACATTGTTACTCCCATAACTCAACTATGGATGAAACAGAAGTTCTTGCAGTCGCCAAGATTTTTCCAGAGAGTAATGAGCCCACATTGTTATACCGTCTGGTCTGTTGCGATCCTTGTTCCTGTGCTCATTGTGAGCATTACTGCGTTACTGATTTTAATATCTCAGACACCAGACCATTGGAAACGGTACAAGGAATACCAAATGCCTCTATTCTTATTTCTTGGATCGATTTATGGTGCAATTGCTGCTTACATTAATTCAGTCCTCCATTGGGAAAAACGAAGAAAAGGGATGGAACTGGAGTTCTGCTCCCCTGCCAACCGAGTCGATCTCGCGAAGCAGCTCTGGTATGGAACCGGCATTGATCTGGTGCCGCTCTTCTTCTCCCTTGTGATCGGACTGATTGTGATCACCCCGATTCCCGACAGGTTGCCATTGTCATTCATACTGGCATTCGTGACAGGAACGTCCTTGGTATTTCTCTTTCATGGAGCCCAGATTTCTCTGCTTGCGTTTCGTTCCAATGTTCCCTGGGCATGCGTCACAGCTCTGGCGATTGCGCTGACCATATTATCTTGTACTCTTTTCCGATTCAGCAACGAGTTGGGTTTCACAGGGAGAATCTTCGCCGCCTGCGGAGTATTAATGACATCCATCCTGTTCAATGTCTGGAGCTATAAAAAGCTAACAGATCGGGAATGGGGAGATCTGGCGGAGTGATCATTCACCGAGCGTTTTGTCTCTGCCCAATGAGATCGAACCGGAAAGGCATCTTAAGGAACTGTCCTGAGCCACCTCCCATTTCTTCGAGGGTTCTCAACCAGCCAGACGCGTCAGCGAGAGGACCATTACAGACAGGCGTGCCATGGGATCTGAGCATGGCAAATCAACCGTAACGAGTCCATTCGCTTGCGCTTCGGGCTGGTACGAATGGATATTATCGTTTTCGGCGTCGTTTCGGGGCAGAGTTCCCTTTCTTTTTGCTCCCCCCTTTTTTGTTCTTTGCATTCTTGGAACGACGGGTCTTGCCAATCTCGGTGGCAGGGCCGGGCTTTTGTTTCGGGACAGACCGATCGAAGCCGATCAGCTTGAAATTGAGTTCGCGTCGGTCGACATCGACATGCGAGACCTCAACGACAACGCGATTTCCTAACTGATAGGTTTTTCCATCCTTTCGGGAAATCAGGGACATGGTCGCCCGATCGAAGTCGAAATAATCCCGATCGGAAATCGTGCTGATATGGACAAGTCCTTCGGCAGGAATTTCCATCCCCCGGCAGAAGAATCCAAAGCGATCAATTCCGGTGATGCGGGCCGACATCCGTTCACCGACTCTCCCTTCGAAATAAGAGAGGAGCTTGATTTTGGTCAGTTCCCGCTCGGCCCGTTCGGCCCGTCGCTCGGTGGTGGAACAGTGCCGTCCCATACGGAGCATCTCTTCCATGCCGCCGGAACCGCTCGACTTCCGACCGGTAATCACCGATTCCATCAGACGATGAATCAGCAGATCGGGATAACGTCGGATAGGGCTGGTAAAGTGGCAATACTGCAACTCGGCCAGGGCATAATGCCCCAACTCAATCGGTGAATATTCCGCCTGTTTGAGGCTCCTCAACAGTGCGAAATTAATCGCTTCTTCTTCCTGTCGTCCCCGAACCTGATCGAGAAGTTTCTGAAGGTCTTTGCGGCTTTGTGTCCGCTTGACCGGATAGCCCAGATGGGACGCGAATTCTCCCAGTGCTTCCAGTTTTTGAGGGGCCGGGTCGGGGTGAATGCGTCGCAGGAAGAGAAGTCCCCGATCGTTGAGTTCCGTCGCTACGGCGATATTCGCGGCGAGCATGAACTCTTCGATGATCTGGTGACTTTCATCGTTCACGGTGACATGAGCACCGGTCACCTTTCCCTGTTTGTTCAGGTCGACTTTGACTTCCGGCATGTCGAGTTCCAAAGCTCCTTTGGAGAATCGACGACGACGCAGCAACATCGCCAGTTCGTGCATCTGCTGGAGTTGCTGATAAACTTCCGTCGTCACTTTTTTCTTCGTCGCCCGTTCGAGATCGGCCAGAATAGGGAGAACTTCTTCGTAGGCAAATCGTCGCGTGACACGAATCGCTGATCGGGAAAAACGGGTTCCGACCGGGATCCCTTCCGGAGAAAATTCGATGAAGGCCGACATCGTGAATCGGACCCGATTTTCCTGCAACGAGGCGAGTCCGTTCGAGATCACCTCTGGAAGCATCGGAACAACCTGCGTCGGCAGGTAAACGCTCGTTCCCCGTTTTTGAGCTTCTTCGTCGAGTGCGGTTCCCGGCTGCACGAAGTGGGAGACGTCGGCAATATGAACTCCGAGATGCCAGTGACCGTTCTCCCAGCGTTCCAGTGAAATGGCGTCGTCGAAGTCACGGGCGTCGACGGGGTCGATTGTGATGATCGTCAAACCCGTCAGATCGTCCCTGTCTGTGAGATCCCCCTCGCGAAAGTTTTCCGCTTCCAGTCGGGCATCTTCCAGCACTTCTTCAGGGAATTCGTGCGGGATCCCGAATTCGTGCAGAATCATGGTCGTGTCGACACCCGGTTCTCCACGTGGTCCGAGAACCTTGGTGAGAACCGCTTCTCCGGTCTCGCCGCCGGCAGGAAACCGCAGCATCTCGATGACCACTTTGTCACCGGGTTCGGCTCCTTTCGCACCGGGATCCCCCACCATGATAGGACGGCGGTAATCCTTCCCGTCGATCTGAACCCAGCCGGTCCCTTCATCTTCGAAATAAGTCCCGACGAAAACATTGGTCGCCCGCTGAACAATATCGAGAACGTAACCGGTCCGTTTTCCTCCGCCGCGTCGACGACTGGAGAGTTTGAATAAGACTTCGTCCCCGTTCTGGGCGTCTTTGAGATCCCCGGCTTCGATGAACACGTCCCCTTCGATCTCAGTCGGTCGGGGTTCATGAAGAATGATGAAGGCGTCGCCGCTCAGAATTTTGCGAACGATGCCGACGTATGTTTTATTGGGAACTTTGGCCTGAATTCGACCTGATGTGAGGATTTTCAGTTCACCGGATGCTTCGGCTTCCGCCAGAGCGAGGTTGAACTCCTCCATATGTTTCTTGGTGACGCCCAGTTTTTTGGCCAGAGCTTTGGGCTTGATCGCCACATATCCGGGAC
>DATMFC010000215.1:0-12960 GCA_035556335.1 Planctomicrobium sp.
ATCCAAATGCTCCCCCGGAACAAAAACGGGAGATGCCGCGCGATCAACAACAGCAGGATCAGCAGCAGAACCCGAATCAGCAACAGAAGCCGCAGCGTGATCAGGGGACCGGCGATGAGTCCATGCAGAATGGGCAGGAGCAGTCCCCGGGTGAAGGAGGAAAGTCCGGGCAAGGGACACCGCAGCAACAACCCGGCTCAAAGGGAGGTTCCGACTCCAACGGAATGCCTAACGAAAAATCGGATGGAATGTCTGGTGAGGATTCGCAGCAACAACCCAATGGGAATCAGCCCAACGGCGAACAATCCAAAGGGGAGCCGTCAAAAGGGGAATCGGGTGAAAAAGGGGAGCCCGGCCAATCCGGCAATTCTCCGATGAATGGAGATCAGTCCGGTCAACGGCAGGGAACGTCTTCCTCCGAGAAGGGCTCATCTTCGGGATCCAACTCAGAAGGAAAGAACCAGAAAGGGGACGGCACCTCCAGCCAGCGGAGTGATAAGGTTGGCGAAGATCAGGCGTTACAAAAGCTGCTTGACTGGAGTCGTGAACAGGAAGCAAAGAAGCAACAGGAACAGAGTCAGCAAGAGAAGAACGGCCAGCAGGAAAAAAGCGGGGGGGAGCAATCTGGATCTCCATCTGATCCTCAACAGAACCGCCCGCAACCCCCCGGTGACGGAAAGAATTCTCAGGATGGACAATCTCAGGATGGGCAATCCGGAGAAGGGATGAAGAAAGAGCCGTCTGACTCCAACGGGCAATCCGGCCAGGAGAAAACGGGTCAGGACAGCGCCGGGAAAAATGACACCGCGAAGAACGTCGGGCAAAAGCCGGGGGAAACTCGCGGCAAAGAAGGGGAGCCTTCTTCTGGAGGTTCCATGGACAGCATGCCTCCTCAACCGAATAGCGATCAGAAGAAACCGGGTGATTCTCCCTCCGATCAGAATGGCAGCAAGAATGATAACGGAACTCCCGGCGAAGGATCTGGTGAGCGGGGACAGGAGAAAAACGGTGACAATAAACCGGGGAGCGGGCAGCAACCCGGCGGAGAGAACGCCCCGGGACAAACAGGTCAGAGAGAACAGGGTTCATCCTCTTCCGAAGGGATGAAGCCCGGCGACTCCCAATCCGGACAGTCAGGTCAACCAGGGCAGATGAACAAACCGGGTGAGAACGGTTCGCCCCAATCAGGGGATTCCAAAGGTCAACCCGGAGAGTCATCTGATCAGATGAAAGGCCAGGAGAACGGAGGTTCCCCTCCGATGAACCCCAACGGCCAAACTTCTGATTCGCAAGGAGCAGGACAACAAAGCTCCGGAGAAAAGGGCTCTGGAGAGAAAAGCCCCGAAGGAAAAGGAACGGAACAGCCGGGCGAGAAGTCTCCTTCCGAGTCAGGGCAGAGTGGGACAAGTCAGAATGGAGATTCTAAGCCGTCTGACGGAACTCCAATGAAGCCCGGTGACTCCCCACGAGAAGGGATGTCCCAACCGAATCAGTCACAACCCGGTCAATCCCAGCCAAATCAATCGCCTTCCGGTCAGGGAGAGCAGGGGAGTGAAGGGAAGCCCGGGCAATCAGGACAGGGACAATCAGAGCGGAGTGAGTCCGGTTCCAGTCCGAACCAGCAACCCAATCAGAAGCCGCAGCAGGGAGAAAAAGGTTCCTCTGGAGGAATGCAGGGAAACCCGGAACAAGGACAGAATCAACAAGGACAGTCCGACCAGAATCAACCTGGAAAAGGAGAATCCGGTCAGGGCGAACAGGGGCAAAATCAACAAGGGGAGTCCGGTCAAGGGAAGGGCCAGTCAAGCGGAAGTGATTCTTCAAGCGGAAACCAATCCGGCGACGGAGCCATGCCCGGTAAAGCCGGTTCTTCCAACACTCAGTCCCCCGGTTCTCAGTTCATCGGAGAAGGAAACAATCAGGCTCCGTCCTCTGACAATTCAGGAGGACCGGGGAACAGTGATTTACTCACTCCCGAACAGGCCGATCTCGCCAACCGCAAAAAGGCGACGGAACTGGCTCTGAAACGCCTGAAAGAACAGATGGAACGGGGACAAACGCCGGAAAATCTGATGAAAGAACTCGGCTACACTCCCGAGGATCTGGACAAGTTCATGAACCGTCTGGAAGACCGGCTCGCCGATCCTGGCATCGACAAGTCGGCGGAAACGGAGTCGGCCCGGCGCCAGTTCGAATCCCTGTTGAAGGGGCTTTCGACCGAATCTGCTCGACAGCATCGCGGCGGAGGAGACCATGAACGTCGGGCAACGCAAAGTTCAGGGTCCGGAAACAGACCGATTCCTCCGGAATATCGGCGCCCTACGGAAGCCTATCGACAAAATCTCTCCAAGTAGCCGCTCGCGATTTGACAACGGCTCAATGCTGCTGAAGGATGGATGAGTTTTGAGTGATTCAGGAAATTCAAAATTCGAAGCACGAAATTCAAAACAAATTCAAAATCAAAAATTCGAAATCGAGGGATTCACTTAACAGCATTCGGGGCGACTTTCAGCGTTTTGAATTTCTGATTTTTTTGAATTTGTTTCGAATTTCCGATATTGAATTTCGAATTTGTTCCCGTGAGTCTCTCTTCTTCCATTTCAAGAACCATCCGGCCTGTTGTGCAACCCTATCCGCTCCGAGTTCTGAAAAACCTGAATCGTGGTCGTGAAATCGCCACCGTGCTGTTCAATCACGGCTTCGGTGATGTCTTGCAACGCCTGGGAATCGCCCCGTATCTCAACTGGTGGCGGCGGCTGATTTTTCGACGGCGTCTGGAAAAGGTTGAAGTTCTCACCACTCCGCGCCGTATCCGGCTGGCACTGGAACAACTCGGGCCGACCTTCATCAAATTCGGTCAGGTTCTCAGTACCCGACCCGACCTGATTCCCGAAGACTTGATCAAGGAACTGGAAGTGCTGCAGGAGCACGTTCCCACTTCCGTAAAGGAGAACATGCGCGTCGTTCTCGAAGAGGAATTCGAACGACCGATTACCGAGCTGTTCGACACGTTCTGTGAAGAGCCGCTGGCGGCCGGGTCGCTGGCTCAGGTTCACAAGGCAACTTCACGGGACGGTCGCAAACTGGTCGTGAAAATCCGGAAGCCGGGAGTTGTTGAAACGGTCGAACGTGACCTTGATCTGATGGCGGAACTGGCGGTCCTGCTCGAACGGCATGTTCCAGAATCCCGCGTCTTCGATCCCGTCGGACTGGTCAAATACTTCTCCAGAACCATTCGACGGGAAATCGACTTCTCACGTGAAGCCCGGGCAATGCAGGATTTTCAGCGTCTGTTTGCAGATGACTCCCGTGTGCATATTCCGGTTGTCGAGCCGGATTTGGTCTCTTCCTCGGTGATTGCGATGGAGCAGATTGACGGTCTGGGAGTCGGTGACCTCGTCGGAATTCGAAAGGCAGGGCTCGACCCCGCTCAACTGGCAATCAATGGAGCCAGTCTCTTTCTTCGACAGGCGTTTGAACTGGGACGCTTCCACGGCGACCCGCATCCCGGCAACATGCGTATTCGAGCAGACGGAGCACTGGTTCTCCTCGACTTCGGAATGGTCGGATATCTCGACAACCAGCGACGGGAACAACTGGTCGATTTGTTTGTGGCGGTTGCCCGACATGAAGTTGATACCGTTATTCGGGTGCTTCTCACGCTGGGGCAACCCGGTGCAGTTCAGTTGGATCGCGTGCTGCTGTCTGCTGATGTTCGAGACTTTCTGGATGCGTATTATGGCATGCCGCTGGAGCAGATCGATGTCGGGCGGATGCTCAATGATTTCGTTTCCATTCTCTCCACACACGGGCTTCAGTGTCCCGGTGAACTGATGCTGCTGATTCGGGCCTGCATCACGCTGGAAGGGGTCGGTCGTCGACTCGATCCCCACTTCAACATGGCCGAGGTCCTCTCCCCGTTTATTGAGAAGCTGATTCGCCAGCGTTACAACCCTAAGCGCGTGGTCGAACGTTCCGTCGCCGACTTACAGACATTACTCAGATCGTTTCATGATTTGCCGCTGCATCTGGGACAGACCTTGAAAAAGGCGTGTCAGGACGATCTGAAAATTCAACTGGAACACCGTGGATTGGACCATCTCATCACGGAATTCGACCGGTCCGGCAATCGTCTGGTCGTCGGCATCGTGACCGCATCCATGATTCTTTCAACCGCACTGATCATCCGCACTACAGCGACCGAGGCGGTCTGGATCGCGGTCCCGTTGTTCCTGTTCTCCGGACTGCTCGGCATCTGGCTGATCTGGGGCATTTTGAGAAGTGGAAGGCTGTAGGGAAAGAAATTCGAAATTCGTAACACTTTAGCGGAATGAAGTTGCGATTGCTGTGGAGACAAGCGGGAAGTCGCTGTTCCTCGTTCCCAAGCTCCGGCTTGGGAACGCACTCGCCCAGAAGCTCCGCTTCGAGATTCGTATTAAAGACAACCTGACTCACAACTCTCTCCTCTTTTTGAGAGAAGAAAACCAAACGTTCAGTGGCCAAGCTGGAGCTTGGCGTCGAGTGTGTTCCCAAGCCAGAGCTTGGGAACAAGGGAAATCCACTTCACTTGGCGAATGTGTTACCCCTTTTCGAATTTCTGACTTTCCTTACATTCCCCCATCAACTCTGATGCGGACATTCCGAAACTGAACCGCGTCTCCTTCCGCCTGGAGTCCGATCTGGCCGGCGGTTTCTTCGGCGGCTTCGCTGGTGCTGACGATCTCTCCATTCAGGCGTGATGTGATCGCTCCATCTTTCATGGTGATTTCAACAGTGTTCCACTCCCCGACAGGTTTTCGCACTTTTTCACGGACGTCCGGATGATCCTGAATGACCGGGGCCGGAAGTTTGCCGTTGGGATTGATTCCCCCCATCATCTCCCAGCGTCCCTGAACTTCTAACGAACGGGGCCAGATTTTGTGTGGTTCCTGAATGACCAGCATAAACCCGGTGTTGGACTTTTCCGGATTGTTCTTTCGCGCTTCCGACGGTTCGAGCAGATAATCACAACGGAGCGTGAAGTTTCCGAACGACTCCTTCGAATGGACATACCCTCGCGGCGTGCCGGTGGTACGAAGAACGCCGTCGACCTCAGCCCAGGTCGTTTCGTCTCCTTCAAACACAATGAAGTCGGCGAGCTTCAGTTTCCGAAAGTCTTCTTCGGTTGACGAAGTCTCTTCATTGGAAACTGCACTGGTCTCAGATTCGGTCTTCTGCGGAGACTCCGTCGACGACGCGCCAGAACACCCGGCCAGAAGCAATGTCACCAGACCGGCAGAAAGAAGACGAAGATCAAGCTGTTTCATTGTGGAACCTGTTACATTGAGAGAAGAAAGAGTACTCACGCAAAGGCGCCAAGACGCAAAGAAGACAGGGTCGATCCATATCAAATCTGATTGAGTCTTGAGCAATATCAACTTTCAGTAATCACGAATGATCATGATGAAACTCTCTGATAACAGCCAGCGGATGATCAGTTAAGGAGTGACCATCCTGGACTGAAATTTCTTCCGATCCTACTGAGATGAGAGCAATAAATTCTCGCAAAGCATGGCACAAATATTCTTTGCGCCTTAGCGCCTTTGCGTGAGTCTCCCCGATCTCATCCAGCCGCGATCTCTGTCGGTTGCAGTTTGCCGATCTCTGTGGGATTACGAAGCAATTCTTCGATGCTCACTCCCGACTGGTGGGCACTTCGCAGGAACGATTCGTTCGACGTATTTTCTAACAACCGGCGAACGAGGTACGACATCCCCGGCAGCATTTCTCCGAAGGGAGTATAGACTCGAACCCGATAATGCTGTTCGCTGAAAATCTGCTGCGTCTCCTCGGCCATGCCATAAAGCATCTGCATCTCCCAGGCATTCTGAGGGAGTTGCAGATGTTCGGCCAGTGCCATGGCATGAGCCAGACTGCGTAAATTGTGCGACGCAATCGCCGGTCGCAGCCAGTTCGTATTTTCGAAAAGATACTTCGTTTGAATTTCGAAGTTTTCGTCCGTCTGCCATTTTTCCTGATAGACCGGACAAGGCCACCCGCGCGAGGCCGAGGTGATCGTCTCATGATCCCAGTAGGCCCCTTTGACCAGCCGGACCCAGATCGGGGTTCCCCGTTTTTCGGCGAAGTCCCGCAGTCGTTTCAGATCTTTGCCGGAGTCCTGCAAGTAGGCTTGAACGACGATTCCGAAATGAGGCCAGTCACGGAATTCGTCGGAACCGGCGATCTCTTCGAAGATGTGGAGAGTCAGGTCTTTATAGGAGTAATGCTCCATATCAATATTGACGAACGCATCTTGTTCCCGGGCAAGTTCGAGAATCGGTTGAAGCCGTTCAATCACCCGCCGCGTGGTCCCTTCGGGATCCATCGGATTGAAATGACTCGTCAAGGCAGACAGTTTCAGCGAGACGTTGCAGCGAGGAAGAAACCCGTTTGAATCGCGGTCAAGAACATGATCTTCCGGCCAGGTGTTCACCTGTGGGGCAATCTCTTCGATCAGATCCAGATACGACTGCTGATACGTTTCGGCTTCCGGTTCGCTGATGACCGCCTCTCCCAGCAGGTCGAGCGTGAAGGCCAGACTGGATTTGCGGAGTCGGGAGATGCTGCGAAAGATTTCGTCGTTCGTCGTTCCGGCAATGAATCGCTCGGCCATCTTTCTGGCGTTGGTCCGGGCGTTGACCGCGAGTGCTTTGCCGAGGATGGAATCCGGCTGGGCGACATCCAGTCCCATTCGTACGGCAGCGGGAAGATGTGAACGGACTTCGTCGAAATATTCCTGCAGATGCTGGGCGACGGAGGTGCTTGATTTCAAAGTGGGTAATACATCCACGAAACGGAACATCTGCACTTTGACCGATTCATCGTGCATGGCCCATTCCAGAATATGATCGAGCCACCAGCGGCGTTCAAAGACCGTCGGCTTGCGACGATTGAGTCGGGCCCAGACATCCTGTCCGATTTCCTGGGTTCGCTGTTCCACCTGTTTTGAGGCGGCATCCTTACGCGGGCTGCTGGGCATAGTTTCAAGAGCTTGAGAAATATAAAGAAACGAGGAAACGATCTGGTCGATCCCGGAAATACCGGCAGCTTTCCACCGGTCCATGCAAACTGTATGTCATCCGGGGTGATGACGAAAGCGACGACAGACAAAACAGTTCCGATCCCGGCGTGGCCGGTTTGTTCCGTCACAACAAAAAAATTCAAGCGTCTCGAAATTTTCGCAATCTGCGAGAAGCAGAATTCCAGCAGGCATATTACAGTAGACATCGACATCAGCCGATCTATATGATGAAAGGTGACTCTTCAACTCCTCCCGGCGATGACCGGATATGGATTGTTATGAGATCAAAATTTCGTGCCGCATTGTGCCCTTCATATTCGGACTGGGATGAGCACTGAGTCCCACCCTGCATCAATATGATGTTCTGACAGCGATGGCGTTCCGGGTGTTTTCACACTCGATCTTGCTCGGCGTGCCGCAATTCGACGGCAGACAGTTGGATTGCGGATCATCAAGTGCAATCGAATGTGATCTTCACGTTTGAGGTAAATCATCCTGATTTTCCCCTTAATTCAATCTCTCCACGGAATCTTCGCAGAAAATCATTGATGTGAAAACATGGTCTTGAAGGAACTTTAAGACATGAACCTGCCAGTTTGCCTTCCTCGTTCTCTCCACCACCGATTTGCTCAGCGTACTCCTTTCCTTTTCCTTCTCATTGTTGGAATCCTGCTGCCAGCAAGCATGCAGGGACGACTTGCGGCTGCGGAAAGAAAACTCGAGTACAATCAGGACATCCGCCCGATTCTGGCGGAGAACTGTTTTACCTGTCATGGTCCGGACAGTGCCGCGCGCAAGGCGGATTTGCGATTGGACGTCCGGGAAAATGCGATCGACATGGCTGCGATCGAACCGGGGCATCCGGAAACGAGCGAACTGATCAGCCGGATCCTGACCGACGATTCCGATCTCGTCATGCCCCCGCCATCTACCAAGAAAACATTGACCGCGGCTCAGAAAGAGACGTTGAAGAAATGGGTCGAGCAGGGAGCCGAATACCAGTTGCACTGGTCATTCATCGCTCCGGTTCTTCCTGAATTGCCGACTGTCAAAAATGAAGCCTGGGTCAAGACTCCGATTGACCGGTTCATTCTCGCTGAACTGGAACGTCGAAATCTTTCTCCCGCCCCGGAAGCCGATAAACGGGCGCTGGCCCGTCGAGTCAGTCTCGATCTGACCGGACTTCCGCCGACTCCCGAACTGGTGGAACGCTTCGTCAATTCCCCCGACGCGAATGCTTATGAAAAACTGGTCGATGAATTGCTGGCGTCGCCTGACTGGGGAGAACACCGGGGACGTTACTGGCTCGACTATTCCCGTTATGCCGACACGCACGGAATTCACTTCGACAACTATCGTGAAATGTGGTCGTACCGGGAATGGGTCATCAAAGCCTTTAACCGGAACATGACCTTCGATCAGTTCACCATTGAAAACCTGGCGGGAGATCTCCTTCCGGATGCGACTCTCGATCAGCAGATTGCGTCGGGCTTCAATCGCTGCAACATGACGACCAATGAAGGGGGCGTCATTCCCGAGGAATATCTGGTGCTCTATACGCGCGATCGAACCGAAACGGTCGCACAGGTCTGGATGGGACTGACCGCCGGGTGTGCCGTCTGTCATACCCACAAATTCGACCCGATCTCTCATCAGGAATTCTATGAACTGGCTGCGTTCTTCAATAACACGACACAAGGGGCGATGGACAAAAACATCAAGGACACTCCCCCCGTCGTCGTCGTTCCCACTGAAGCGGATTTCCAGAGATGGAACCAGTTAGGAGGGGAGATTGCCTCCACGAAACAAGAGCAGCAGAAACGCAGAGAGACCGTTCAACCTGAGTTCGTCAAATGGATGGATGCCACCGATCCGCTGACACTGGCGGCCCGTACTCAACAGTCTGAAAACCTGCATCTTCATGCCCGACTGAATGTCCAGGAAACCGAAACCCAGATCATTCTGGAGAATCAGGAACACGTGGTCGCTGTGAGTGAAACGGCCGAATGGCAGCCTGGCCCGACAGGAGAACAAGATCGGGCAATTCAGATTTCAAAAGGGGCTGTGGTCGAAATCCCGGATGCAGGGGACTTCGACTCCGATCAACCTTTCACGCTCTCGGCCTGGATCAAGACTCCGGCCAACGACGGGAGCGGCGCGATTGTCGCCCGGATGGATCCCGCCCATGAACATCGTGGCTGGGACTTGTGGATCGAAGGACGCCGCATCGCCACGCACATCATCCACAGCTGGCCGGAAAACGCTCTGAAAGTGTCCACTCGAAATCAACTTCCCGCCAATAAATGGGTTCACGTCACAGTGACTTATAATGGTTCGAAGAAGGGAAATGGGGTGAAGTTCTACTTCGATGGCGTTGAACAGGAACGAAATAACGTCGTTGCCGACAAGCTGAAAGACACCTCCCGAACCACTGTTCCTCTTAAAATTGGTCAGCGAAACAACGGAACACCAGCGGTCGGAGTGGCGATTCAGGACTTGAAGATCTACCGTCAGGCACTCGCTTCCGAGACCATCCTGCTTCAAAGCCGATCCCGGCTGTTTGCCGACCTCATTGGCAAACCGGCTGCCGAACGTGACGCCAAACTTCAGGAAGAACTCTTTCAGTGGTGGCTCAAAACAGAAGATGCTCCCTGGATTGAAATCACCGGAAGATTGACGGCACTGGAAAAAGAAGATGCCGGCATTCGTGCACGGGGAACCGTTGCTCATATCATGCAGGAGAAGCCGGAACCAGCGATGGCCTTCATCCTGAATCGGGGAGAGTACGATCAACGGCTCGATCAGGTGACGCCGAATACCCCGGCAGTTCTTCCTCCATTCCCGGAAGAGGTTCCCCGAAATCGGCTCACCTTTGCCCAATGGTTGTTGCAACCAGACCAGCCTCTCACGTCACGGGTAACGGTCAACCGTTTCTGGCAGGAAGTGTTTGGGACGGGAATTGTCGCGTCATCGGGAGACTTTGGAATCATGGGAGAACTTCCGTCACATCCCGAATTGCTCGACTGGCTGGCACTCGACTTTATGCAGAACAGCTGGGACGTGAAACGGTTCTTCAAACAGATCGTCATGTCCTCCACATACCGGCAATCGGCAGTCACCACTCCAGAAAAGCAGGCCCAGGACCCCGAGAACCTGTGGGTGTCTCGCGGTCCCCGTTTCCGGATGGATGCCGAGATGGTCCGAGATTCTGCCTTGGCCGCAACCGGAGCCCTCGTCAGGGAAATCGGCGGGCCCAGTGTCAAGCCGTATCAGCCGGAAGGGGTCTGGGAAGTGGTCGGGATGCCGGGGAGTACGACGCGAAATTACAAGCAGGATACCGGCAATGCCCTGTATCGCCGGAGTCTGTATACGTTCATCAAACGAATGGCTCCCCCACCGTCGATGGAGATCTTCAACGCTCCCAACCGAGAGTTTTGCGTCATTCGGCGAGAGCGGACGAATACACCACTTCAGGCACTGGTGACATTGAATGATGAACAGTTCGTGGAAGCGGCCCGTATTCTGGCTCAACGGGTGATTCATGAATCAGGACCTGATGTGAACTCCCGATTGGATCTCATCGCCCGACACCTGCTGTCCCGCCCGTTCCGACCAGAGGAAGTGGAGATCGTTACAAAATCTCTGGAAGGAATTCAGAACTATTACGGTCAGGCTCCGGATGATGCGACCAAACTGATCCACTTCGGGTCCACTCCTCCAGACGAAACCATTCCTCCCACAGAACTGGCCGCATGGACCATGCTCGTGAACCAGTTGATGAACCTTGATGAAGTGCTGAATAAGTAATGCAGCACTAAAACCGTCTGTTCTGGGAGTCTGTCTCAGAGCTTCGACGTGATAATTTAAAATCCTTCTCCCCTGAGGGGAGAAGGTGGCCGAAGGCCGGATGAGGGGGCGAACGTTGCCAGTGGAAACACTTCACTTTGGTGAACCCCTCACCCCAGCCCTCTCCCCTCGGGGGAGAGGGAGAATTCGGAGACGGTCCCCCTGGTCACGACGAAACATTCAATGCCGATCGAGGAACACACCATGTCATTACTTGAAGACCTGCGCCTGCAACTGACCCGGCGTCATTTTTTCTCTCAGGGGAAAAATCTGCTGGGAACCGCCGCGCTCACCTCATTGCTCGGACGTTCCGCGTTCGCCAACTCTGTGTCAGCTGGTAACGGCGTTCAACAGGGAGGACACATCCCTACGCATTTTCCACCGAGAATCAAGCATATCATCTATCTGCATATGGTCGGCGGTCCGTCCCAGATGGATTTGTATGACTACAAGCCGGTGATGAACGACTGGTACGACAAAGACCTGCCGGAATCCATTCGACAAGGCCAGCGTCTGACGACGATGACTTCCGGTCAGGCCCGGTTCCCGATCGCACCATCGATGTTCACATTCAAGCAATGTGGCGAAAACGGCATGTGGGTGACGGAGAAACTTCCGTACATGCAGTCGATGACAGACGACATCGTCTTCATCCGCAGCATGCACACCGAAGCGATCAATCATGAACCCGCGATCAGCCTGATGCAGACCGGCAATCAGGTGAGTGGCCGACCTTGTATGGGCTCCTGGACATCGTATGGACTGGGGAGTCTGAACGATAACCTCCCCACCTTCGTGGTCATGGTTGCCCGGCCCACTAACCGGGAACAGGAGCAAGCCATCTCCGGTCGACTCTGGTCATCCGGCTATCTCCCCGGCGAACATACGGCGACGTCGTTCCGCACCAGTGGCGATCCGATTCTCTACATCAACAACCCCCCCGGCGTTCCGTCCGGTATACGGCGCCAGACTTTAGACGGATTGAACGCACTCAATCAGTTGACGTACGAATCCCTGGGAGATGAAGAGACCCGTACACGCATTCAGCAGTACGAACTCGCCTACCGGATGCAGTCGAGCGTCCCGGACCTGGCCGACTTCTCACAGGAGACGGAAGCCACCCTCAAACTCTACGGGCCGGATATCGATAAGCCCGGCAGCTTTGCTCAAACTGTTTTGCTGGCTCGACGCATGGTCGAACGGGGAGTGCGATTCGTTCAGGTCTACCATAACAACTGGGATAACCACGGAAACGTCGCTGGTCGTCTGCCGTCACAGTGTCGCGATGTTGACCAGCCATGTCATGCGTTGATCAACGATCTCCGCCAACGGGGACTGCTGGATGAAACCCTCATCATCTGGGGGGGAGAATTCGGCAGAACAGTCTATTCACAGGGGGGGCTCTCCAAGCAGAATTACGGTCGCGACCACCATCCTCGCTGTTTCACGATGTGGATGGCCGGTGGGGGAACCAACGCCGGAATGATCTACGGAGAGACGGACGACTTCTCCTACAACATCGTCAAAGACCCCGTTCACATCCGTGATTTCCACGCGACCGTATTGCAACTGTTAGGATACGATCACGAACGAATGTCCTACAAATTCCAGGGACTCGACCAGCGCCTGACAGGAGTGGAACCGGCAAAGGTGATTAAGGAACTGCTGGCATCCTGAGCCCGACTTTCGCACTTTTTTCAGATTGAGCTCACGGAAACGACAGGGCTTGACAGACATTTTGTACACGCCAGGAGTCCTGATCCGATTGTAAAACGAGCATCTCTTTTCACAAAATCAGAAAGAAGACTCACGCAAAGTCGCCAAGGCGCAAAGAGTTTTGGTTCAAAGATGGACTTGAATTCATGGCGTCCCGGTTCAGGCCACCGGGAAGACAGAACAGTGAAAACAGGCTGAGGATTTACGACGTTTGACGTTGTTCAAAAGGCGCGATCATTCTTCCTTCATTGCAGTTGAAGACTTCGAGTCGTCCAATCAGGGACAATCACAGAGAACGGGTTGATCCTGAACTTTGCGCCTTGGCGACTTTGCGTGAG
>DATMFC010000216.1:0-23446 GCA_035556335.1 Planctomicrobium sp.
GTTGTGCCGGGCGTTGGTGAAACAAGGGCCGCTTCGGCACCGGCCAGATGATTGAACAGCGTACTCTTTCCGGCATTCGGCAAACCCGCCAGGACCACACGTCGACGCCCTGTCGATTGAAGCCGGTCGGTCGCCTGTGTCAACAGAAGTTCCACCCAGTGTTCGGCATCGGTCAGCCGCAGGAGCAGATCGGGACGAGAGACAAAATCGATATCTTCTTCGACAAAATCCAGACCTGCTTCGAGATCGGCCAGATGCAAAAGTAACTGCTCACGTGCGGCAGCAATCTTTGAGGAAATGCCTCCGCCAAGTTGTTCCAGGGCTGTCGTCAGCTCTTCCGAATCGGCGGCATCAATGACCCCGAGAACTGCCTCCGCCTGCACAAGATCAATCCGCCCGGCCAGAAAGGCACGCAGAGTGAACTCTCCCCGATCTGCCGGTCGGGCGCCACTGACGCAGATTCGCTGGAGGATTTCTTCGAGCAACGGCGGCGAACCGATGCCGTGTAATTCTGCCAGCGGTTCTCCAGTGAAACTTCGATGGTCAGGCCAGAAGAGAAGCCTGACCGTAAGGGACAAGTCTCCTTCCAGCAGGATGGAGACCTGATGTGCTCGAGCCGTTTGAACCGATCCGGAATCCGAAGTGAATTCCTGATTGAAGAGTCGCTGAACCAGATCGCCAACATTGTGGCCGCTGATTCGTATGATTCCCCGCAACGAAGACCCCGGTGCGGAGGCGATCGCTGCGATCGTATCGTCGAGGCGAAGTGACATGAAATTAACTGTTCTCTACGGAGCGATTCCGTGATCATCCCAATAGACTTCTTCCAGTGGTGGTGAGAATCCCACTTGAAAAAAGTGCCGTCGGGCTCCTTCAGACATCAGAAACTGAAGAAACTGATCGATCTCCGCATGCTTGCTGCTGGTGAGAATCGGGCCTGCGGTGACATTGATATAGAGGTTGTCGAGCTCTTCAATCGGGATGATTTTCAGATTCGAATTTCCGTGAACCAGAGTGTTATCAACGATGGCGGCGTCGACATCCCCTTTCAACAGAAGCTCGCCTGCTTCTGATTCCGAGGGGACAAATGTTCTGGTGACCTGTTCAAGTCGATCCCAGTTCCCGGTGTCTGAAAGTCTCTCTTTCGTTACCTTTCCAATTGTGGTCGATTCCGGGTCGGCCTGTACCAGACGAACATTCTCCTGCAGGAGATCCTCAAACGTTTCGATGTTTAACGGGTTGTCCACATGGACAGCGAGCACGACCTGCTTTCGAGCCAGCGCACGAAAGTCGTTCACCAGATGTTCTTTGAAGGCTTCTGTCAGAAAACTTTCGTTCGCCGGAAGAAAAATGTCTCCACCTTTGTTGGCTTTGATCTCCGATAGAAGCTCCTGAGATGAGCCAAACCGCAGTTCCACCCGATCATTACTGACTTGTTGATAATCGGCAACGACCGCTTCCAGAATCGCGCGATTGGCAGCCTCGCAATAGACGACCATCGGGATCTCTGGAGTCCATTCCGGAGGTTTGGCGAACTCGCGCATGATGGGAGCCTCCGTCAGAGACAGAAGCAACAGCGTCATACAAGTCGCCGTAAAGGTCATAAATGTGAGTAGACGAATCATAAAACAGCGCCCTTAATCTTCTTTGTTAGACCATAGTGGTCTATCAAGTGCCCTTACCCGACTCGTGCCAAAATGATTTCTACAAAATTGCTTTTCTAGAATCGCTTTGAGCCCCCTGACAAAACTGCCCCCGACCGCTCGCGGAAGGGAAACTCTCATCGTTTGAGAAGTTTTGTTTGCGGCTCTAAATACCTGTTGAGACATCCTGTCTTTCATTTTGATTTGCACCAGACTTCTCAGCCGACAGTCGCTGGAACCTGGGGTTCGTCCTTGATCGTGTGCTCGAACGGAATGTCAACTCGCCCGGGAAGTTCCAGTTCGAATGTGCAACCGGGCCGGTTATCGATACGGTCGTGAACGGTGATGCGTCCCTTCATTCTGCGGACCAGAGTCTGCACAATGTAGAGTCCCAGGCCAGTCCCCTTCCGTCGCCGCTCCAGTTCGCTTCCCCCGCGATAAAAGATTTGAAAGATCTTCTTGCGATCTTCCCGAGGCACTCCTTCGCCATTGTTGGTAAACCGCATTTGTACTTTGTTCTTGCCGTAGCGTCGAAGCTGAATGGTGATTTCAGGGGAATCTCCGGCATACTTGACGGTGTTTTCCACCAGATTGGCAAGAATCAGATCGACGACGATTTTCTGTGCGCGAATGGCGACCGGCTGTAATTCAAGATGAAAGTTTTTCTCCCGACTGACATTCCACTGCATGCAGACATTGTCGACGAATTGTTCGATGAGCGGTTTCAGTTCAAGATCAACGGGGTCTTCATTCTCTCCAATGGCATCCAGTCGACCGACTTCGAGAAGCTGGTTAATCAGTTTATCCAGTCGTTGTAATTCACTGGACATCACACCGTGAAACTCTGATCGCTTTTCATCACTTAAGTGTCGAAGTGAAAGTGTCTCCAGATAAAGTTGCAATGCGGCGATTGGAGACTTCAATTCATGAGTCACACTATCGACGAAGTTCGCCTGACGATTGTTTAAATTGATTTCTTTAAGAGTGAGAACCAGCCAGACAGAAAGCCCGGCCAGGATCATGGTAAAGGCAACCACTCCAATCGCCAGCGTTGTCCACAAGGAACCTTTGGCCAGGATGATAATCCAGCAAACCATCAGCGTCACATTCATCGCCATGAGACTGACGCTGAGTGTGATCGGCAGATGAACTTTGCTACGACGGCGAAAATAGGTGGCCACTGAGGGGCTTTCGGAACCTGTGAATCACAGAAAACCTGATCAGGTCTGATTCAATTCACTTCATTGGTATTGTCTTATCAATAGAACTTTTCGCAACAAAATTCTAGGGATCGATTTCGGAATTTTCAGAGGAAGGTGCAACGTGATCTCCTTCCGCTGGTGGAGACCAGTCTCCCCATTCACGGAGATAATGATCAAAGGCCCCCACCTGGGAACGACGTTCTTCCAGCCATTTTCTGGTCTGGTCGACAAGTTCCTGCTCGCGTTCCAGCGTCAGGTGACCTTGCAGTACACGCGATCGCAGGAAGACAAAATACGTGTCCAGTACGTCACAGCGACAATAGTCGTTGACGTAGGCCGCCTGACCGGAGTCGTACAAATCCTGCACCTGTGAACCGTCGATGCTGGTTTTGCCGGGCTTGCCGATCAGGTTCGCCAAGAGGTTTAACCCCCCAGTCAGTCGAGTGGCGCCGAAGTTTCCGAGCAAATCCATTAAATCGAGGTGAGAAGTTCGATTATAACGGTTTCGTGACTGTTCATAAGCGGGTGCGTTACTGTTGAACCAGTCTGGAAGAGAGATTCCGTATCGAAATGCGGCAAACTCCAGAACAGGCAAGTCGTATCCCCGACCGTTAAATGTGACCAGTGTCGGTCGCCCGTAATGTCGCCATCCCTGCCAGAAGTGTTGAGCAATCACATGGGGACGAAACCTGGGTTCATCGAGAACAGCCAGATCGATGAGTTGATAGTCTGAGGAAATCTTCGCGACGGCCACGGAGATCGGCAGCACGAACGTCGGGGGAAGGACATCACGTCCAGTCTGTTCGATAAGCTCATCTCGAAAGCGACGAAGTGCCTGAGCTGCTGGGAGATCATCTTTGGGATATTTGACACGGCTGATGAGTTCACCGTCTCCCACGGCTTCGACGTCAAAAATAAGGTACTGCACACCTGATGGATTCGACATAACCGTCCTTCATCCAAAAAAGAAAGCCTGAAAGACTTGCGCCAAAATTCACAATTGGCCGTACAACGCAACTCTCGACGAAATGGTATTTTGATGCGGAACTGAAAGCGATTGAAACGCCGCAAGTTTATAAAATTGAAGCGTTGAGCGACGATCTATCATGAAAATCCCGGCAAACAAAGCTTGGAAACAGGAGGGAATCACTTTATCATCTCTTCATATTGAAAGCAGACAGGATGAGGTCTGTATTTTCAAGGAATATGACTTCGTAAGAACCCCTGACAAGACTGCCTGTATCCGCTCGCGGCAGGAATGATCTCACCAATTGAGAAGTTTTGTCGCGGCTCTGAAGAATGTCGACAGCTGTGGAGTCAACGGATTACGATTCCCAGATATATCCCCTGGATCGGCCTTGTTGGACGAGGTCTTTCCGCAGGCCAAAATGGATCTCTCAGGATGGCCACCCTTTCAGAATTGCGACAGCGATTCGCAACGGCTCCGGATTGCAAGATTGTTTCTCCAGAAATTTACCTGCAGCGCCTCACCGGGCGCCAGGAACTGGAACGCGCAGATGAGCCAGCCGCAAATATGCTGGGACTACTCGATCGTCAGACAGGGGATCGAATTCTTGTTCCCTTAGAAGAATTCCGCTCTCCGAGAGCCGCCGCTCCTGCCCTGATTTGAAAAATGACCCGGAACGTTGTACGTCGTGCAATTTCCAGTTGAACGACGTACAACAGATTGCCGTCAGTTCGCAGGAACACCTGCGTTTATGATGCTTGGCGGCTCGTCGAAGCCTCACTCTTTCAGGGCTCTCTTCCACAAAGCGAAAGCCCTGTGTTTCCGTGCGGCTCGCAGACTCGTCGCGCACCGGATATGCACGATAATTCATACAGGCTGGAAAGATGTCTCGTGGTATCGTAAGCTGGGACAGAATTCATGAAGATCCTCTCTCGTAACAGGAGCAAGCCGTGCTGAACAAGTGGTCTGTGGCCGTACTGGTTGGTGTTGTGGCAATTTTCTCTCACGATGAAGGAGCGGTCATGGCGGATGACAAGCCTATCCGTGTCGGTCTGGTTGGACTCGATACTTCACATGCTCCGGCGTTTGCAAAGTCACTGAATGCTCAACCAGCAAAACCGGGGCTGGAAGGAGCGCGGGTGGTTGCGGCGTTTCCGGGGGGAAGCCCTGATATGCCGGTGAGTATTAATCGCGTGGAAGGATTCACCAAACTTGTCTCGGAGCAGGGAGTGCAGATCGTCGACAGTATTGAAGAACTGGTGAAACTGGTTGATGTCGTCATCATCAACAGTCTCGACGGTCGGGTTCATCTTGATCAGGCGAAGACCGTGATCGCTGCCGGCAAGCCGCTCTTCATTGACAAGCCATTGTCTGCATCGTTGAGTGATGGCCAGAAAATTTTTGATCTCGCCAAAGAGCACAAGGTCCCCTGTTTCTCTTCGTCTTCACTACGATATTGCACCGAGTTGATTGACTGGACTAATCAGAAAACCATCTTCGGTTGTGAAGCGTACAGCCCCTGTTCGGTTGGAGAACATCACCCGACGCTGTTCTGGTACGGCATTCATGGTGTGGAAACGTTGTTTGCCGTGATGGGTCCGGGATGCGAAACCGTCACCAGTATCCGCACTCCCGGGCAGGATGTTGTTGTTGGGGTCTGGAACGATGGCCGTGTTGGGACCTTTCGGGGAACCCGACAAGGAAAATCGGGGTTTGGAGCGACCGTCTTCGGCAGCGAAAAGATTGCTGGCGGACCGGTGAAAGTGAACTACGACCTGCTTCTGGTGGAGATCGTAAAGTTCTTCAAAACCGGGACACCACCAGTTGCTCCGGAAACAACACTGGAGATTCTGGCCTTCATGGAAGCGGCGGACGAAAGCCACGAACAGGGAGGAAAACCGGTGAAGCTCAAGACAACAGCGGCCGTGTCGAAACAATAGAAGAAGGGGATTCAGAGGAACCACGGAAAAGACGGAATTCACGGAATCGGGGGGTAGCCCGGCCACATTGGCTTGTCTTTACCCACATTTTTTGACAGGCAGTTTTCCAGTCCTTATGGGTGCCCCGACCGTTTTACCCCGAAGGGGTTTAACAGCATAGCCCAGGGTCGATCACGAAGTGAGCGCACCCTGGGTGGAATAGCCCGTGTTGACAAACCAACCCCGAAGGGGTTGCACAAGGGAGTCCGATTGTGCAACCCCTTCGGGGTAGACCTGAAATGGGGTCTCCATTACCCCAGGGTGCGCTCACTTCGTGATCGACCCTGGGCTGTGTTGTGAAGCCCTTTCAGGGCAGGTATTTGCGAAGTCCGCTCTTCATCCTTGTGATGAGGATTAACGGAAAAATATGGGTAAAAACAAGCCCGATTGGCCGGACACCCGATTCCGTGAATTCCGTCTTTTCCGTGGTTCCTCTGAATTTCACTGTCTACGCCGTCATATGGTTGAAGATTCGATCAACAAGTCGTTGTCCATTTCTTCCAGTATCAACGGCCGGTGGTCAAGTGTTGTCACCTGGGCACCCGCTTTCTCAAGCAGGTGGATGAACCGTTTCGCGATACGAGTTTCAAAGATGACAACGTTCTCCTGATAGTCCGACTTCACGATTTCGGCATGTTCACGAAGAAACGATTCGACCTTGCCGTTTCCGACGCTGGTCGTCGCCAGCACTTCGAGGAAGCCACTGCTGAGGCGGTCCGAAACAATCTGGGCGAGCCGTTCCAGTCCGATTTTTTCCTTCGCGCTCACAGTAACTGAGCCGGGGAACTTGGAACGCATAACGTCAACGACAGCCCGATCTTCGGCGGCATCCACCTTGTTCAACACCAGAATCGGATCGCTGGCGTTGACCCCCAGCTCTGACAGAACGTGATTAACCGTTTCAATATGCTGTTGGGCCTGCGGATGGCTGGCGTCGACAACATGTAACAAGACGTCCGCATGTCGGGCTTCCGCCAGTGTCGACTTGAACGATGCCACCAGATGGTGCGGAAGATCACGGATGAATCCCACCGTATCACTGAGCAGAACATCTCCCCAGCGAGGAAGTTTCCATTTTCGCGTGCGCGTATCGAGCGTAGCGAACAGCTTGTCAGCGACATAAACATCGGCCCCGGTGAGGGCATTCATCAATGTACTTTTCCCGGCGTTGGTGTATCCGACAAGAGAAACGGAAACGTGGGATGTTCGGCTGGAAGCCTGTTGCTCGCGGCGCTGTTCAACCGTTTTGAGTTTTCGTTTCAACTCATCAATACGTTTGTCGACGAGCCGGCGGTCGGTTTCGAGCTGCTTTTCCCCTGGTCCACGACCACTGCCGATCCCCCCTTCGATTCGTTCCAGGTGGGTCCACATGCGTGTCAGTCGGGGACGAAGATACAGCAACTGAGCCAGTTCCACCTGCAACTGTGCTTCGTACGAACTGGCATGAGTAGCGAAGATGTCGAGAATGACTTCACTGCGGTCGACCACCTGACATTTCGTCACTTCTTCAATGTGCTTCCCTTGAGAGGGGGAAAGATGGTTGTCGAACACAATCAGATCGGCCCCGGTGGCGCCGATCAATTCCTTGAGTTCGATCAGTTTTCCTTTTCCCAGATAGGAGGCCGGGTCCGGCTTGTCGCGGACCTGCATGATAGTTCCGAGAATTTCTGAACCGGCGGTTTTGACCAATCCCTTGATTTCATCGAAAATTTCTTCCTTCTGCTTTGCCGTTTCCTGATCGCGAACCGCGACCAGAATGCATTTGCGGGAACTGACTTTCAATGACTCGCGCTGTGGTTCACCCAAACTGAACTCCCTGTTTCTTTCTGTTTCACTCTTGATTCTTGCTCCCAGGCTCCAGCCTGGGAACAAGAGCGAGCTCTCTTCTATTTTAACGTTCCCCACCGATTTCCAAGGGGACATTCCTTCAGGAAATCAGGTTCGCAAAAAAACATCGCCTCAAAAAACATTGATCGGGAACAATAGACGAAATCAATGGGGAAGGCCATGATTCTAGGATGCCCACTCCGCCGATTCAATTTCCGATCCTCCAGAACTGGAGTTGCCACAACTGCGGCGGATGCTGTCGTCAGCATGCGGTCTATATCACCCCGGAAGAACGGGCCAGAATTGAATCGCAAAAATGGTCCCCGGAGTCTGGGATCCCCGCGGAACAGCCCCTTTTTCTCGAGGAACGTTCCTGGCTGTCGAAACCGAAGACACGGCTCGCTCACCAGCCGGATGGTGCCTGTGTTTTTCTCGACGACAATGGACTCTGCCGGATTCACGGGAAGTTTGGGGAAGCGGCTAAGCCACTCGCCTGTCGAATTTACCCCTATGCCTTCCATCCGGCCGGAAACAAACTGACCGTCAGCCTGCGATTCAGTTGTCCTTCTGTTGCGGACAATCTGGGAAAGCCTGTTCCTCTGCAACAGAAGGATTTGCGAACTCTCGCCGGACTGGTCGTTCCGAAAAATTACCAGTCTCCAGCGCCGCCGAAATTGGCCTCCGGCACGCAACTCAACTGGGACGATACGCTTCTGGTGATCAAAGCAATCGACCACTCGCTGGCCGATGAGTCTGTTCCGCTTCCTCTGCAGTTATTGAGAACGCTGTTCTGGATGGATCTGATTGAACAGTCGAAGTTCACAAAAATCAGTGGGGAACGACTGGCGGAATTACTGGTTGTCCTGCAGGAAGGTTCCCAAATAGAGCTTCCGGAATTGCCTGAAAATCCCCCGGCTCCCAGTTCGATTGCACTGGTTCAATTCCGGTTGCTTGCAGGTCAATATGCCCGAAAGGATACGGAAGGAAACATTGACACCTCCTTTAAAGGCCGCACCAGACAACTGCAGAAGGCACTGCAACTGACTCAGAGTGGCGGGCTGCTGCCGGAGTTTGATGAGACCTTTAAAGCGGTTCCGGCAGACTCTCTGAACCAGTCTTTTGGATCGCTGCCTGCCTCTTCTGTTGAGATGTTACGGCGTTATTACCGGGTCAAGATCCAGGGGCTGCATTTCTGCGGAGTCGCCTGTTATGGCCTCCCCGTTGTCGAGGGATTGCAGTCCCTCTTTTTGACATTCCCGATCATACTGGCTCTGGCAAAATGGATTGCGGCATCCGACTCCCGTACGGAATGGAAGCACGAAGACCTGCGGGAAGCGCTCAATCGAGTGGATCACCAGCACGGCTACTCCCCGGCTCTGGGAACTTGGGGAGCGCGTCGCCGTGTGAAAAATCTGGTGGCCGTCGGAGAGTTACAGAAACTCATCCTATGGTCGTTTCAGTAGAGCAGGTCTCTCTCACCCAGGTGGCCCGGCCAGTGTGGCTTGTTTTATCCACATTTTTTGACAGTTCTCATGGATACCCCAGCCGTTTTACTCCGAAGGGGTTTTGACAACACAGCCCAGGGTCGCTCACGAAGTGAGCACACCCTGGGTGGAGGAAGAGCACCGCGTTGACAAACCAACTCTGAAGGGGTTGTACAAGGGAGTTTGATTGTGCAACCCCTTCAGGGTAGCCCCGAAAGAAGGTCTCCATCAACCCAAGGTGCGCTCACTTCGTGAGCGACCCTGGGCTGTGTTATAAAGCCCTTTCAGGGCAGAATGCGTATGCTGGGTCCATAAAGACCCAGCACATTAATCGCCAATCCAGAATTCAGTTCTCATCTGGAATGACGCTTCACTCGTGCCGGGTTTCGCATTCGCTCAACACCAGCCTACCACTGTGGTCAGTTCAATAGTTCGACCTACAACCCCGGTTTCAGGCTGGCGCCGATCAGGACTCCAAGTTTGGTCATATCGGTGATCTGATCGAGAGGAATTCGCAGTTGGGATTTGAGTGTGTTCTCTTCGGAGCCGACTGCAATTCCGATGTAAGAGGTCTTCAACCCAAGGTTGTCGATTGCCGACGAATCGATCATCAGCGGAACATCTTCCACCTTGGAAGCGACTTTCACGCCGCGTGCGGCAATGCCAGGGAGATCGAGCAACATCAGAAAGTTGGCTTCCGGCATCAGTGAACCACGAGCCTTTTCGATTCGGTTCGACTTCTTGGTTTCAATCGATTTGATGAGATCTTCCATCAGCTTCCGACCCGGGCCGACGGTACTGAGGTACAGATCATCAACGACGCTGTACCTGCACTCCATTCCTTCTTCACCGAGCAGAATGTCAACCATTTTCTGGGCAACGCCGGTGGGGTCATCCTTGTGAGTCTGTTTCATGATCACGATGTCGGCCTTGTGAGAACCATATGATTCGGCATCTATCTGGAGGGTTATCGTCTGATCCAGACTTCCGGTCGAGATAGTTCCGAACGCCTCAAGTCCCTGTCGTGTCAGTTTCTGAAATTCATGGGTCGGAGTCACTTCAAACAGACCGACACCTCGCATGGCCGCAGACGTTGTGTCGGCAATGTCGTAAGCCATTACTGTTGCTCCGAACTCGAAATCCTGCAGTTCCTCTTTCATCTTGTCCGCCAGTTCTTTTTTCTCCCCTTCCAGTTTCAGCAAACTGGTCGACGCGAGGAGATTCCATTCCATGAACTGCTGCATGTTGCCGCTTGCTCCACTGTACATCGGCCAGTTAGCGGGAAGTTGTGCGAGCTTTTCGAATCGGGATGGTTTGGAAGAGGCCAGAAATTCTGCAGTGTCTGATTCGCTGTCGAACTCAACAAACTTATCCAGAGCGATTTCCGTTTCGGAGACCGACAGAGAAAGCGACACAGCATCCGCATCGCTGACCATCTGAAAGAAAACTTCGGCAAATTGTGTATACATCTGAGCGACAGCTTCGCCATCAAGATCCCCTTGCGGTGGCATGACATGACGCAGGTTGTTGAGTGCTTCCAGGATATTTTCCTGTGCCAGTTCGATCTGGTCGGAATAGACTTCGCTGAGATGACCGGCATTGACAAAGACGGTCAGGTCCCCGTTCTTCAATCGTGACTGAGCAGCATCGCTGAGCAATTCGGTCGCTGGCTCGGAATCTTCGACGCTGGGGATCTCTTCGGCATCCGTGTAAATGACCCAGGTTTTGTGAATCTGTGTTTTGAAGCCGTCGCCGAGAGCCGCGACAAAGTCACCGGTGCTGGTGGCGGGAATAGCGAAGACGATTGTCGGGGGGGCTTCTTCATTCGTATAAACGCCGACATACCAGTCTCGGGTTTCGTCGACACCAGTCAAAGTGGGATTGGAAATCAGTTGTCCGAGTACGGCCGCTTTCTGGGCCTGAACGGCATCTCCGATCCCGGGTTGGATTTTGTTGACCACCTTCACCAGTTTTTCAAACGTCTGATCCGGTTCACGGAGGCGGACGATGATGTCAACATCTTCGGTGAACTGAGCAAGTGGGGTTTCCTGAGCAAAGCTGACGTTCCCGGTCAGACTGACAAGCAGCAGCGACAAAACGACGGCGGTAATACGAAACATGGTCATCCGTTCCAATAGAACTAACGTTTCTGAGGTGGAATTCAGGTAATTCGTGACACTTGCAAATGAAAACTGGAGTCATGGTCGAGAACGAGAGGATTCGCGAAAAGGATCATTCCAGTTTCAGTGAAAATGGAATTCTTCCTGATGCGCCTGCTGTTCTCGCAAAACGATAAGATTGATGTGATCGTTTGATCTTACCTGATCATTTTTTCGACTCCAGCCCGAACAATGTCAATTCTGCCGTATTTCAAGGTCTGTTCCTGAGTCTCTCGACCAGAATTCACGCCACCCGCTCGACTGGAATGACGATCCCTTTTTGAGACAGACCAACATTCTGCATGAAGTGATTTCGACTGAAACGGGAGTGACCGACACAATGAGCCGCATTCTTCTCGTCGCCGTTCTGGGTTTGGGAATGCATCTGATGTCCGGCACGGATGCCGTTGCCGGTGGCTTCTTCAAGAGCCATGGCTATGGGCATGGCTACTACGCCAATCACGCTCAAAGCCCCGGCGCTTCAACGATTGCCTATTACGGACACGGATACTGGTATCGGACCCCCTACTATTCCAAAGGGGTTCTGTCAGACTACTACCATTATCACGGTTATCAAGGGGGATACCGCCCGGGGTATTCCCATGGAGTCTATCAACAGCCTGTGCAGGGCGGTTACGGGATTCCTTATGAGTACAGCCCCCGTCCAACTGAGGTCCCGTCAACAATTGTTCCGACAACAACCAGTCCCTGAAATGCTGCCGCTGACGTGTTGCCGCTGATAGACTGAGATACTGACAGCACTTCCCGGTTTGTTCACATGGAGGCAAGGGGTCAGGATTCAGGGATCAGAAAAGACTGGAAATCCAGGTCTTTTCCTACCCACTATCCACCACCCACTATCCACTTCTCTCCGAATTCAGATCAATCTTGGAACAACCGACAGAAGAACTGAATAGAGAATAGACGACCGTGATGTGCGATTTCCCTCGCGCGTCGCGGTCGTCTTCTTTTTTGGTATGCTGTACGTTCGACCGCATCTTGTTTTTGAATCTGAGGACCCGATCGTGCCTGTTGTTTCCGAGTCTGACCATTCCCGAATCGTCCACGTTTCTCTGGGAGAGCGGAGCTATGATATCGTGGTCGGTAACGGGTTGATCCCCTCACTTGGATCCACGCTGACGGACTGGGTGAAGAAACGCTTCTCTTCCGCTGGGGCTGGCAAGGCGTTCCTCATCACGGATTCGAATGTTGCCACTCATGCCGATCAGGTGGAACAGAGTCTGCAACAGGCAGGGTGGACCACCGCACGGTTCGAAATGCCCCCGGGCGAGCAGTCCAAACGGATCGAAACCATCTCAAACGCCTGGGACCGGCTCGTCGAATTTCAGGCTGACCGGCAAACCGTTGTCGTTGCCGTGGGGGGAGGGGTTGTCGGAGACGCGGCCGGATTCACTGCCGCCAGCTTTAATCGCGGATTGCCGTTCGTACAGGTGCCGACCACATTACTGGCCGATGTCGACAGTTCAGTCGGAGGGAAAACTGGGATCAATCACCCATTGGCGAAAAATCTGATTGGAGCATTTCATCAGCCCCTGGGTGTCCTGATCGACACTCAGGTTTTACGTACCCTCCCCGACAGAGAGTATCGCGCCGGACTGGCGGAAGTGGTGAAGTATGGGGTCATTCTGGATGCTCCGTTCTTTGAGTATCTGGAACGGAATGTCGAGGAACTGAATCGGCGTGATCCGCAAACGGTGGCGTATGCCATCAGTCGCAGTTGTGAACTCAAAGCTCAGGTTGTCGAGGAGGACGAGTACGAACGGACCGGGCTTCGCGCGATTCTGAATTACGGTCACACGTTCGCACATGCTTTTGAAGCGTTGACCGGATACGGGGAACTTCTGCATGGAGAAGCGGTTTCCATCGGCATGATCTATGCCAGTCGACTCTCCGAAATCTGCGGGCGAACGGATGAAACCCTGACGCAGCGTCAGCACGACTTACTCGAAGCGTTGCAACTTCCGGTCAATGTTCCATCTCCTGAGAAATTCAAAGAGGAAGAAATCCTGCACCGGATGCAACTCGACAAGAAGACACTCGGGGGACAACTCCGGTTTGTGCTGCCTGTGCGACTGGGAGAAGTGGAACTGGTCAAAGGAATTCCGGTGGAGCTTGTTGTGCAGACGTTGCATCGTGGAGGAATCCGGTAGTTCTGTCCCTCCGTAATTGGCTTGATCATTCCTTGTTCCCAAGCTCCAGCTTGGGAACACACTCAACGCCAAGCTCTGCTTGGCAACACAACGACACGTTCCTGTTTTTCTACTCCGATACAAGGGACGGGAGTTGCAAGGGGTGTTGTCTTTGATATGAATCACGAAGCAGAGCTTCTGGGTGAGTGCGTTCCCAGGCTGGAGCCTGGGAACGAGAGAACGACTTCATGACAGAACTCTCAATAGACTACCGAAACATTTCCCGTCGTCTGACCGAACGGGCACAACAAGCTCCTGATCAGATTGCGATCTGGGAACCGGTCAAGCGGAAACGATCGGGAGCGTCGGGATGGAACCGCATTACGTTCGCAGAGCTTGACCGGCAGTCAGATCAGCTTGCCGCCGGGCTGCGTGCGATTGGAGCAGGGCCGGGAACGAAACTGGTACTGTTTGTTCCGTTCGGAATCAGGATGATTTCACTGACATTCGCCTTGTTCAAGGCAGGTGTTACCGTGATTCTCATCGACCCGGGAATGGGACGTACGAATATTTTTAAATGTCTGAATGAAGTGCGTCCAGATGGTTTCGTCGCGGTTCCGCTGGTTCATTTTATTCGCTGGTTCTCTGGACCGATCGTCAGAAAGGCGCCGCTCAATGTGTCTGTCGGGTCCTGGTTGCCGGGTGTCACGACAACATACGAAAAGTTATTGCAGAGCGATTTTAACGGGTTCCGACCAGAGAACACCAAAGCAACCGACTCGGCGGCCATTATCTTCACCAGTGGCAGCACCGGACCACCGAAAGGGGTGCACTATGAGCATGGAATGTTTGACGCTCAGGTCGAGTTGATTCAGGAGCGTTACAGCATCGAACCGGGGGAAGTGGACCTGCCGGGGTTTCCGTTATTCGGGTTGTTCAATGCGGCCATGGGAGTAACGACGGTGATCCCGGATATGGATCCCACTCGTCCGGCGCAAGTCGATCCTCATAAAATCCTCTCTGCCATTGATGAACATCAGGTGACACAGGCCTTCGGTTCCCCGGCGTTCTGGAATCGGGTCGGTCGACACTGCGAAGAGCATCACATCACTTTGCCGACACTGAAACGGGCACTTTCCGCAGGGGGACCAGTGCCGGGTCATGTTCTGAAACGGATGAACCAGATTCTCACCCGACCGGAAGCCGATCTGTTCACACCGTATGGAGCCACGGAAAGTCTGCCGGTCAGTTCGATCGGAGCGAGTGAAATTCTCAACACCACTGCTCCCATGACTCAACGGGGAGCGGGCACCTGTGTCGGAACGGTCTTTAACCAGATGTCGGTCAAAATCATTCCGATGTCGGATCATCCCATTGCATCACTGGACGAAGTCGCTGAACTTCCTGCCGGAGAGATTGGGGAAATTATTGTCAGCGGGCCGTCGGTCACCCGGGAATATTACCTTCGCCCGGAAGCGACGGCACTGGCAAAAATTCCGGACGAAAACCGGTTCTGGCATCGGCTGGGAGATGTCGGATACTTTGACGCAGAGGGGCGACTCTGGTTTTGCGGTCGCAAAGCCCACGTTGTCGTGACGCCGACGGAGACGTTGTATTCGGTCTGTTGTGAAGCGATCTTCAACCAGCATCCGGCGATCTACCGGTCGGCTCTGGTAGGGATTGGCACCAAAGGGAACCAGCGTCCAGCCATTGTCGCAGAGCCGGAAGCGGGGCAGTTCCCTGACTCCTCGTTGGGGCAGGAGAAACTCAAAGCGGAACTGCTCGAACTGGGGCAACAGAACCCGATGACAGCCAACATTCGGGACATCCTGCTTCACCCCTCACTTCCGGTCGATACTCGGCACAACGTGAAGATCAACCGGGAAGCATTGGCCGTCTGGGCAGAGCCGAGGTTGAAGGTATGCAGCACATTTGCCAAATGACGCAAGATGATGGGTGGCCACGATTGCT
The DNA here is from genome assembly GCA_035556335.1 of Planctomicrobium sp. GTDB lineage: Bacteria > Planctomycetota > Planctomycetia > Planctomycetales > Planctomycetaceae > Planctomicrobium. The sequence continues at coordinate 15,383 of DATMFC010000216.1, forward strand.
TGCAATCGGGGAGGCGCAGCCGTGAGAGGTTACGGTCCAGATGCTCTCCATCATGATCCGCCTGAATTCAGAACGATCATGCCCATTGATCTTCCTTTGAGTCAGGATGAAGCGAAGCGTGATCAATGGCCTCTTCTGGCTCCGCCACCCAGATTGCGAGCAATCTGGGCCACCCCGAGCTTGGGCGGAACCAAAGCTGAAAGTGTAACGACTGCGTCGTACTTGCTGGGGTTACTGAACGCCGGGGGCACTGAAGAACTGTTCGGGACGAACTTGATCCCGGATGTTCTGGATCGTGAGTGTTTCACTCGCCGGTGCTTCACCAGAAGTCGTCGGGGTGGAGGGCGATGACCGGAGAACAGAACCGGTATCGATGGTCACTCCCCCCACCAGTCCCAGCATCACTCCGGTCCCGGTTGAACGGAACGTCGAGGATGACGGAACCGTTCGTGGAATTGCGTACGTGGCCGGAGTCAGGCGTTCTTCATTGAGGTACACTGTTAACACGTCACTTAACTGGTGTCGTGGTGCTTCCTGTTTAATGAGTGCCACAGAGACGGCGATGTCATACAGGTTCTGAAGTTCTCCGAATGACGGAGAACGGTTTGCCAGTGCCTGAAAATTCTCCGTAAAGAGTTGAGCGAATTTCTCGGTGCTTTGCCGGGTGAGTGCAGAGTCGCTGCGATTTCCACGGGCGTCGGTGAACTCTTCCTGAGCCAGCAATTTGGCCCGTTGGCCTTTCAAATGAAACACCGTTCGTTCCGGGTTGGTTTCCAATGGATCATACATCGGGACAAACCACCAGCGTTGCAGGCTGTTCCCCTGTGGTTTCAGCATTGATAAATGACTCTTGATCCCGGGGACTCCTGCGGATTCCATTCCCATGGCAATGCGTTTCATTCGCAAATCGGCTTCAACCAGTGCAGCGGCGAAATGAGAATTCGCCGGGACTCCCCAGATTGAAATTTCCTGCGGTCCAAGAACGTTGGCCATCTGACGAAACCGCAACTGCACTTGAGCGGCAGTGGCCGGCGTCGAATTCAGTCTCAGAAACTCCTGCAATCGTGACATATTGTCGCTTGTCGGATCGATGGAACAGCCGATTCCGGATCGACTTTGTTCATCGCCGGCACGTAACACGGTGACGAGATCATCGAGTCTTAATACGGGACGTCCGGCACTGCGGGCAATCATCCGTCCGGTCGCGTCGGGGGCAAATGCATCTGCCGGACCGATCAGGTAGATATCTTTGGCATCGACATCAAAGGCAATGGTGTCGATGCGGTGAAGACCGGCCAGAAAGGTGATTTCCAGCGGGAGAGGCTGCTGCTTTTCCACACGGTCCTGAATGGCAGTCGCCAGATTCTTCAGAGACAGCACCCGTTGTGGCGTGGTCACGACAATTTCAGGAGGAAGGTTCTCGCCAGCAAACCGCTCCGCCTGCTTTTTCCATGCGGCTCCGGTCGCGGGAGAAACTTGTCTTAATTCAATGACTCCTTCGGCATTGATGAGAATACCGGAGGAGCCTGGGAAATTGTTGTTGTTCCCCGGACCCGGAAAAAACTGGGCCTGAGCAACGGAGATGAAAGTCAAACAGACAAATAGACAGTGTGGGACGATGCGGATCATGGCGATCCTCCCTGATGACCTGTTTCACAGAGCACTTACAGGTCACGGTAATTACAGATCACGCATCGTGACGCTGTGCTCCGTTGGACGATTTCCCGTTTTCCCGCCCGTTTTCCCGATGGACACGAGATGATGATTTGACTTTGCCCTCTTCTCCATCCACCCGACGTCCATAGCCCCGGTTTCCGTAACCATATCCATAGTAGGAACTGTTGCCGTAACCAGCTTCACGTGTGAACTCGTTGCTCGACCCGTAAGTGTTCAGGATGCAACCACGCAGGTTGGATTTTGAGGCACGCAAACGGCGAACGGCTTCCATCACCTTCTGCTTCGGATCGACCGACGGCCGAATCACCAGCATGGAAATATCACACTTCTGAGAAACGATGGCCGGGTCTGAGACCAGAAGCACTGGTCCACTGTCGACCAGAATCATGTCAAAGCTTTGCTTGCACTTTTCCAGCAGTTTGTCGAAGACATCTGATTGGAGAAGTTCCGCAGGATTGCGAACGGCTCCTCCGGCAGTCATGAGATAGAAGCCTTCCACTCCGGTTTCGCGGATGACGTCTTCCGACTCAGCCTTGCCTTGAAGGACTTCGGATAACCCGCGATCGATGGACATGTTCAGAAACCGGTGAACGGTCGGAGCCCGCATGTCGCCGTCAATGACCAGCACTTTCAAACCGAGTTCAGAGAACGATGCTCCCAGATTGGTGAGAATCGTCGACTTTCCGTCTTTCGCCTGACTGCTGGTGACCATTGCAGTCCGGACGTTTCCGGTTTTGACTTCCCGCAACAGATAGGTTCGCATGAGTCGGAATGCCTCGGCCTCCGGAGCCTGAGCGTCGACCAGAACCCGGCCGGATTTCCGTTTGTCTCGTGATCGATTGATCTTTCCAACCTGCGCGATGACCGGGATTCCCAGTGTGGAGTCGATTTCGGTCGGAGAGCGAAAGCGGTTGTCCAATTGATCACTCAACAGGGCGATTGATGCCCCTGCGAGCAGCCCCAGCAATAGCCCTCCAGCCAGGCAAAGGCTGAGTTTCGGCCAAACCGATTCCCCAAGCTGAGGTTCTTCGAGAACCTCATGGATATAACCACTCAAGCCAGCCGCGGTATCAAGATCACGCAACTGGTTGACGATGCTTTCAAACAAGGCTTGTTTACGGTTGATTTCCCCGAGCAGCATGCGATCTCGCATTTCAAACTCGATCAGCGATTTCGATGATGTTTCTGCTTCGCTTGCAAGTAAATCCAGCTGTCGCTTTCGCTCATTTAATGCCGCCAGATCGTGCTGCAAGAACCCGGTATAGGCTCTCAGCAGGAGTTCGGGGGTCAGTTTATCGAAAATCGGATTGTATTGTGTGGCACGTTCGCTGTCCCGAAGAACCCGTTCGACGAGTTGGATTTCGCGTCGCAAATTTTCAACAACGGGATGACCTGGTCCGAAATTGGCTTCATGTTTCGCCAGATCGGCCTGAAGGTTGGTTAACTTTCCATATTTGGTTTGAGCTTCCTGCAGACGCGCGGCCTGGGCCTGCTGAAACTCCGATGTTTGAGCGCTGGAGAACCCTGCGAATGTTCCTAACCGGGTCAGACTGTCGGTGTCGATCAATGCCAGCATTTCCAGTGGATCGCCATTAACAGCTTTAATCTGGTTGATGCTATCCACCACGTTCTGCAATCGAGTGGCCACCGTCGACCGTTCGATTTCCACGGTCATCAGTTCATCCTGAAGACGGCGGAATTGTTCCAGGTAAACGTTGCCGTTTCCTTCGCCGGAATAAAGAATGGGAGCATTCCTCCGGGCATCAACATAGCTTTCTTCAAGCTGTTTCAGATCCTTTTCGACATTATCCTGAACCTGAAGGATCAAACGATTTGCCTCGGACATGATCCGGTTGACCTGATCGTTCAAAAAGTGCTCGTACTCTTCGACAAGCGAGTTCAAAACGATCATCGACTCATCAGGATCGGTGTGTCGGAATGCAATATTCAGACTTCGAGCGGTCCGGGCTGTTCCTTTTCCCCCCTTGGATAACGTCAATGAATCGATGACGTATGCAATGGCATCCTGATCTTCGGTGACCTGAGCCACCACACCCGGCAGGTTTTCCCAGTTCGCCCGCTTCAGTGCGTTACCGACAATTCGGCGACTGCTGAAAATCTCCATATGGTTCGCGAGGACTTCGTCCTGAATTCGATCGGATCCCCACGATGCTGCGTCACGTCGTTCCCCGGAACCGGACCTCATGTCCTTGAGTGTCACCAGCATCTTGGCTTTGGATTCGTACCAATCTTGTGCATTTGCCCAGTAGGTGACACCGGCCAGAATCCCGAGCACTCCGCAAAAGAAGATCAGCGGAACGTTTTTGCGGATCACTGCGATCACGTCAACGGTGGCCCCCGGCACGGAATTCAGTGCCGATTTCATCGAAGCCAATGAAGTTGATTGAGCAGGAGTTTCAGACATTATCTATGGCCTCTGACCATTTTTTTCATGGTTCTTGTGCGGGAGGGATTCAAGAGTGTCGCCGCCTGAACACCTGTAATACTGGGAGAAGCGATCAGGAACTGCTCGTGGGGAGCATTCAAAGACTTCCTGATGCCGCTTCCATGGCTTAAAATCTGTGTTATCCGACCAGTTCAACAACTTGTTGACTGCAACCGTTCGAATTTTCAATCTTGCCTTCAACCGAATTCATCAAATCAGGATACGAGGGGCTGAACTGGTGTGCAATAGCCTTCACGGCATTACGTCTTCTTTCATGTCGGGGGGATCTTACGGTTTTGGAGCCACTATCAATTTCTATGTTCTTTCGGAATGGACCGAATCTTAAAGCCGTCTGCGAACATTGAAACAGGACAGCCTGTCGTCTTAAGTGATTGGTAATAAACCATTCACGGCGTTTTTCGAAAATCTGGATAATGGCGTCTCTCCGGATCTCATTTCGATCATTGCGTCCCGGGGAAGACTTCTGTGAGAATTGAAACCGAACCTCAGTCGGCAATGAAATCTGCAAAATTGATGTCTCATCGCCTTGTCGTTCCGGCAAAAGCTGCGGCTTGGTGGATTTCGTCCAGAAGGGTTGGCAGTCCGATCGGAGCCAGCCCGGCATCTCCCTGAAGCCGTCCACGAATATTGTCGGTCAGAGTCGACGAGGCGGATTGACATTTGACCCCGGTCACAACCGGATCAGCCGGGTAGATTCCCAGTCGTTCAAACCGCTCAAATCGAATGGAGGCGACAATGTTCGGGGTTTTGGTGGAAGGTTTGAGTTGAATGAAATTCTTGCGGCCCTCGGTCGTCGCAAAAGCAGCGATTTCGGGTTCTCGCAGAATTCTCGCCTCATCTTTGACAAGGTGCAGGAAGAGTAATTCATAGTCAGTAGTCAGGGTTGAGCCGGCACCGACTCCTTCCAGCAGATCTCTCTGATAGGAAAATGAAAGGACAAGTGTTCTTAAGGAATGATCCTTCGGATCTTCGAGAGCTCCGAGTAAATTGACATTACGAACGGCGTCTTTGATCAAAGATTGTTCGACAACGGTGACTCCCGGTGTTTTCTTCGCAAAGAATGCCCCCTCCACGGGACCGGCAAAAGTGGAGGCCCCCTCCTGGTTGCGGTAGACGGTCGCCTGGAGCGCAAGCGCATGTTGGTCCAGGTAACCTTCAATCGTGGGGCCGGAGACTTTCGGAAGTAGTCCCTTATAAGCCGGGTCGACTACCAGCCCGATAACGACGGGAGATTTTCGAAAGCTCACGATCGGGGCGGTGATTTCTCCCAGTTCCACCGGAAAAGGAAAAATATCGCTGTCGGGAGGAATCAGACGTCCTGATCCTCCTCGGAAATTCCGCAATGCCTGATCGATTTCATTCCGTTCCCAGGGAACCGATTCCAGTCTGCGAATCTGAGCGGTTTTACTCAGAAGATCAGTCCAGTCCTGCACTTCGTTTCCGATCGGCTCCAGTGAAACCGTTTCAGAGACGTCCGGATCGGTTTCCAATTCGGAGTTTTCCTCACGGTGGATGCGTTTGGGAGGAGCTGGAATTAGCGACGGAGGAAATTTTCCCTGAGCAAAAAACTGATCCCATTCGGGTTTGGGGACCTTCTTCTGAAGAACAATGCCCACTGTCAAGAACAGTCCGACAATGCTCAGTGCAATATAAATCCGGGTACTTTTCATGAATGAGTTCCTGGACCGCTTTCAATTTCAGTTGGCGTATCCGTGTGACAGATTGTCATCGTGGCGGATTGCTTCTTTTCCGTCGGATGATGGCGTTCTTATCTCGTGATTACTGTGGATTGCAGGAGTGAAAATCGTGCAATTCAATAATTCTGTAATAATTGCGCCATTCTGATCCTAGTCAACGGAGGCCAGATTTGTCATCGCCAATTCGTGCCCCTGTTATTTTCGCGGAAAGTTTCGGCATGAATTGATCGAAAAGAGGGGGACTCATTGATGAACTCTGATTTTGATGAAACATCGCTTGAGCAATGCAAAAACTGCGCCAACTTCTATCTCTGTTTTGAGATTCAGTCATAATCGATGGGAATTTTGCTTGTGGCCCGACAAACGTTTCCTGGCATCGAGGATTTTCATCGAGCCGCGAACAAAACCTCTCGCCCGACTTATCCATAGTAGTACCTGACCTCCCCTGAAACGGTGAGTCGAATTCACAGGAAGAAAATTTTGAAACACAGAGACACGGAGAAACACAGAGGAAATGCTGGTAAAGAACTCTCTGTGCTCCTCTGTATCTCTGTGTTTCAAAAATCTGGGCAATTGAGGGGGGATTGGTCATGTCACAACCCACATATTGAGTCGAGCCCAAGTAGTAGGGTGGGTCAAAGTCGCGCAACGTGAAGGTGGGTCGTCGCCAACAGCCAATTGTGCTTGCGGCGGTCTGTATTCATTGGAAGTGAAACCTGCGACTGAAGACCCACCGCGCCATCATGTTGGCTCGACACACCCTACAAGTGGGAATCATCCGGACTCGAACGATGAAAACGAGCGGATCCGGGTGAGTTTTGTCAGGGGTTCTATTGAAGATGTGCCTTCAGGCTCTTTCCGGAAGTATGCCAGGTCCCTTAGAATTCGATCAGGGATCGGTTCATGCTCCCTGATTTTCTCAGGCTTTTCTTCAGAGGCACCTGCGACAATGGAATTCGAAGACCGTTTACGCCGAGCCATCGAACGTGGGACAAAAACCCGCGATGATCGCGGACGTGCCGAACTGGAACGCGAACTGACACTGGAAGAACTCAAAACGCTACATACCCAGTATCGACTCGCTGTTCTGGAATACCTCGAAACCGGCCTGAAGAAGCTGGCAGATCACCTGCCCGGGTTCAAGTTTCAGAGCGTGATGAATGAAGATGGCTGGGGAGGCCGCCTGAGTCGGGACGATTTGCATCTCGTTCCCGGGAAGTCACCTGAGTCGAGATACAGTCGTCTGGAAATGCTGATTTCGCCGTTTACACCTTCCGGAATTCTGGAACTGGTCATCAAAGGAGCCGTGCGGAATCGTGAAGTCATGAACCGCAAGCACTATCAGAAATTGTCCGAATTCGATCGGGAGTCATTTCTGGAATTGATCGATCTCCGTATCCTGGAGTTTGCGGAAATTTACTCTGCAACATCATGATGTAACATCATGATGTAACATCATGATCCTTCCCGTTTTGAAAACGACATACGGCTCTGCAAGCGAAATAGATCAATAGCCATGGGTAAAGACGTAGATTTGAAACGGGTGCTGGATCTGGGTCTGGTGGCCATTATTCGTTCTCCCAGCAGCGATCAGCTTGTGCAGGTAGCCAAAGCACTTCTGGCGGGGGGAATTGATGTTCTGGAAGTGACACTGACCGTCCCCGGAGCACTTCAGATCATTCAGGAAATTCGAAAAGAACTGGGAGACAAGGTTCTTCTGGGAGCAGGAACGGTTCTTGACCCGGAATCGGCTCGTGCGGTTCTACTGGCAGGGGCCGAGTTTATTGTCACTCCGACCGTGAATGTCGACGTGATTCAAATGTGTCAGCGCTACGGCAAGCTCTGCATGGTCGGGGCGTTCACTCCCACGGAAATCGTCACCGCCTGGCAGGCGGGGGCCGATATCGTCAAGGTCTTTCCGGCAGAATTAGGAGGACCTGGTTATCTGAAAACATTGCATGGTCCATTGCCGCAAGTGCGATTGCTTCCAACCGGTGGGGTGAATCTGGAGACGATTTCCTCCTTCATCAAAAGTGGAGCCTGTGCAGTTGGATTAGGCTCGTCACTTGTCGAAAAAGAGGCATTGGCGAACGGGGACATGCAGCGAATTCAGGACCTTTCTGCTGCTTATGTCGCCAAAATCAAGGAATGTCGCGGTCGGTAGAGCAATTTGATCATGTCTCACAGTCCTGTCGATTCCGTGTCTGGTTCTGATTCGGTTCC
>DATMFC010000217.1:0-16829 GCA_035556335.1 Planctomicrobium sp.
AACATCAGAGTCGTCCGCCTGCCTGGTCGTCTCGGAAGCCGTCTCAGAAAAACTGGGGCTCGATCAGGCCGTCACCACTGCGGTTTACTCCAGCATTGTCGGTTCATTCGGGCCGGCACTCTATAAAGCGGAACCTGATCGCTATGAACTCAAGGAAACTCTGGTTCACACCGGTTCTGCTTCCCCGTCAGAAGAATTGCTCACTCGCGGGCGAATTCTCGGAGAGGCCGTCAATCTCACTCGTGAGTTAGTGAACCGTCACCCTGAAGAAATTTACCCGGAAACATTCGCCAATCGTGCTGCCGATATTGCCGCAGATCTCGGAATTTCCGGAGAGATCTTTGATCTTCCCCGACTGCAACAGGAAAAAATGGGAGCCCTGCTCGGCGTCGCACGCGGGAGCGAACACGATCCTCGCGTGGTGGTTCTACGTTATCAGGGAGCCGGTGACGACGCCCCGCTCTTGGCGCTGTGCGGCAAAGGAGTCACGTTCGACAGCGGCGGTCTTTCCATTAAGCCGTCCGACAGCATGATCACGATGAAGGGAGACATGGCCGGAGCCGCCACCGTTCTGGGAGCGATGACCGCCATTGCCCGACTGAAACTTCCGGTGAATGTCATCGGCGTGGTTGGACTCGTCGAAAACATGATTGGCCCTCATTCCTACAAGATGGGGGAAGTCCTGACGTCTCGAAATGGTACGACAATCGAAGTTCATAACACCGATGCCGAAGGACGCATTGTTCTGGCCGATGTGTTGTCCTATGCCGTCGAGCAGAAGCCCGCCGCACTGGTCGATCTGGCGACCCTGACCGGCGCCTGTGTTGTTGCCTTGGGAATGGACATCGTCGGCGCTTTTACCAACGATCAGGACTGGTGCGACAGCGTCCTCGCTGCGTCAAAACAAGCGGGAGAAGAACTCTGGCAGATGCCGATGCACGACTTCTTCGGTGAGCAGCTCAAGTGTGACTTTGCCGACATGAAGAACATCGGGACCCGGTGGGGAGGAGCCATCACGGCCGCCAAATTCCTCGAACGATTCGTCGACGAAGTCCCCTGGGTCCACCTCGACATCGCCGGTCCAGCGTATGCGGAGTCGGCAAAACCCTACCGCGACGTCGGCGGAACCGGCACCCCCCTACGCACACTGGTCGAACTCGCGGAAGCGTTTGGACGGAAGAAGTAAACGGCTGGTGATCACTCCTTGGTCAGAACATTCCGAATCGTTTCGGCAACCTGCTGACCAAGGAGTTCGTAGCCCTGCCCGTTGAAATGCACATCCTGTGGATTCTGCGTTTCTTTTAATTGTGGCAGGATGAGCGAATACAAATCGTTGACCTTGATGCCGTGCTTTACCATCACCTTGACGGCCACGGCATCTCGTTCCAGCATCATCTGAGAAACTTCCGGTCCTTCTTTCCAGTCCGAAGGAATCGGAGTTGTTGTTGCCCAGACTAAAGTGGCTCCGGTCCCCTTCATGCGGGCGATCAATTCTTCCAGCCGTGCTTCGTAGTCCGCAATAGGGGTCCGACGGTCATGAATGCCGAAGTTGAAATGGATGACATCCCACTTGCCGTCCCCCAGCCAGATATCGAGTTTCTTCAAACCCATTGCTGTCGGCCCGCAGTTCTCTGGAGCACGAAGAACGTTCGCGACACCGCTCAGAGACTTCCTTGCGGACAGTGTGTATCCGCGTGAAACGGAATCGCCGATCAGAAGAACACGTGGCAGGCCGGGTGTCTCCTCAACGTAATCCCAGGCAGTCACACGACCGGCAATCTTGTCCCGCTGATAAAGCGGAAGATAAAAACTGCCGAGATTCTGTTCCAGAACCGTTTCCCATTTCTGCTGAGTCGGTGAAAGCGTCTCTTTCCAGACGGCGAACTTTTCCGCCACTTCGGCGTTCTCTCGGGCTTTCTTCTCGGCCGCTTCCTGAGCATTCGTTGGTTCATTCGCCAGCACAGCAATGTGACTCGTTATCGACAACGAAGCGATAGACAGAAAACAGAGACAGCAGTGCTTCATTTTCCGAACAGAAATCATCATTTGCTCACCTCGATATGAATCACGCTGTCTACTTAGACTTTAACTCGAAGGAAATCTCATTCTTGCCAAGGGCAACATTCGCGGTCAGTTCCGACTGAGAATGATACTTCGCCGGAAGTTGCTCAGGGTACTCCGGAGAGTTCAAGTCTTTCGGATCGACGTTCGGTCGGTACGTCGTGATGTGCACAGTGTGTGCCCCCAGCTTGGCACCTGATGTGTGACTGTTGTACATCAAGGTGTAACGACCGGAAGTGTCAGTTTCGCCAGTTGACGGACGGCCTTCGACAGGTTGAAAGAGGATGTTTGCCGAAGGTAATGGCTTGCCATCCAATGAAACAATCCCGGTGACGACAGCGGTCTCTGGTTGATCCGGCAGCTTCCCGGGTGAACATCCATGAATCCATATTACAAAAACGCTTAGTAGACAGAGGCAATATCGCAATGCTTGGGTTCCAGTTTAATAAACGGTATCGAAATTAATAATCACCAACAATATCATTTCCAGCAACAGAAATTAATCGGTTAATCACTCCAGTCTGGTCGGCGTTTTCACTTAGAAACCGGACGCCACCATCTGCAAGCAGGATGTGGGCGCCTCCAACATGTGCACTTCCCGCATAATTTCGGCCTGCGCCTGGTGGAGTGCCTGTGACGTGCCGGTTGATTCCTCTTGTTAAATCTAGCCAGGAAATATAGGTGTATGTATTCCAATAGGGGCCAGTCCATGCTTCTCCAGATGCCTTTTGAAAGGGAGCTTCAACGAATGCCGCAGTGTTACTTGCCCCATCCGTAATGTCCCGGATCATTGCTGCCCCATTCGGCCCCCACATTCCAGTCAAAGAATCCTTTCGTAAGTGGAATTGCCAGGTTTGTGGCTGTCCATCCCATGTGAAGTTTCCAAACCCTGCATCATCTCGCCTGGTGACAAGTCCGTAGCTGGTCCGGCGGGCGCCGGATGCCATCGAAAATTCGTGGTTTGCAGTTCCCGTTGCTGGCCCCGAATCAGACGGGCAACGAAATACAGGAACCACAGAGCCAACGAGACTTAACTGGTCTGTCGTCGGAATTGTTTGGGTGCAACTACCATTGTTATTGTATCTCGAGCGTCCGCTGGGATTAGAGAAATTGTATTTCAGATACAATGGGGTCTGATCTAGGTAAGGCAGCATCATTTGAAATGCAGTATGATTTAGAATTGGCTGATCTGGGGTGACCTTATCGCAGTTTGTCCCAGGCGCCACTGCACCGGGAGGGAAGACACGATGCACGTCATGATAATTGTGAATCGCTAATCCTAATTGTTTAAGATTATTTCGGCATTGACTACGTCGCGCCGCTTCGCGGGCTTGCTGCACAGCCGGAAGCAATAAGGCAACCAGAATCGCGATAATGGCAATCACGACAAGGAGTTCAATTAATGTAAATCCTGAACGGGATCGACTTGGAAGGGTTCCCATTGTTCATTCCTTTTTAACAATCACAGAAAACGAAAGAGACGTGAGAATTGCCCGACATGATCATTTCATAGGTTATGGGACCGCATCAATAACAAGGATGCGGCACTCATCTAAAAATTCAGGAGGATCAGAACCGAAGAAGAACGAAACGGTTTTTTTATCATCGGATAATTGGACTTCATCTTCATCCGACTCCAGTTCACGGAATTTCTGCGACTCGAACTGAGCTCCTCGCAACCCAAGCTGCGAGTCTGTTGCCAGTAAGCCGGAAATGCTGCTGACGACGGCAATCACATTTCCATGAAAGCTGACCGATCCTCGCGGAGCAAAGCTGACGGCATCGGTCGGATCGTAATGAATCAAATAGCTGCTGACGGTGGTTCCTCTCGGAATGGTGATCGGTCCGTTGAGACTGGCAACGGTCAGGTCCGCTTCCAGCGTGACCTGTTGTTCCGGAATCACCAGCATATGATTTGGGGTCGTCAGTTGACCGCTCGCCAGATTTGCCGGGAGATCGGAGACGGTTCGCAATGTTCCCGTCAGACGCCGAATGCCTTTGCGTGATTGGTCGACAGGGCGATATCGTTCTGGTGAATATTCTGTTTCTCTGGCAACCTCGCTGGTTCTTTGAATGACTGCGGCCCGTGAGGCGGTCAGTTCGATGATTTTGGTCGGAATTCCACGCCAGTCCAGCAGTTTTGCATGGGCTTCTCCACGGCGAACACTGACATAGGTTCCATTTTGTGTCTCGTGCTGAACGAGGAATTCAGTACCGAGGTCGATCACTTCGGAGTCAGGTGTGCGGACGGTGAATCCAGTTCCTGCCGGATCCACTTTGGCCACGACTGTGCCGTTCGACAGGTAAACACGTCGCTTCTGTTCCAGTTTCAATGATGCTGGACCGACCACGTCGACGGTCACGTCTGCGAGCTGCAGACTGATGACTCCGCTGGTCACCTGAATGGTCTGGCCCCAGCGGACAATCTGTCCCAGTTCGTATGGACGATCTGCCTGCAAATCGGTCGACAGGCTGGCAACGGTTCCCACCGGGGAAGGAACCAGAACACTGCTGTAGTACAACCTGCCCAGTCCGGTTGCAACCAGTAACGTCGCAGCCAGCAGCATGAAATTCATGCGCCACTGCCGCAATGATTCCTGAGCGGCACAGGTGACGGAGAAGTTTCTTAATACGTCTAACGCCGCGGCTTCCGAGGATTTCAGGTCGGCCTGGTCGAGAAGCTCTGCGTGGAAGTCCAGTTGTTCCACGTACGCCTGAAGGCATCGCTGATCGTTCACGATTAAATGATCGATTCGCGTCAAACCGGATGCATCGATCTGGCCGTCGAACAGCAGATCGGTGAGTCGTCGCAACTCGTCAACAGGAGATGAATGCGTACTCATCATTCGTCTCCTTTACCGAGTTGTTTGTGGACACAATCTGCGATGGCTTTCCGAATTCGTTTCAACTTCGAATACACTGCGGACACAGTTCGTTCCTGCCGTTGGGCAAACTCAATCAGCGAAATTGACGGGCGATAGCACTCCGCCAGAAAACGACGATCCTTTTCTGGCAGTTTTCCGACGCAGTTCCGCAGTACTTCTCGTCGAAGCTCGAAGAGTTCTGTTCCGGCGGTCCGCATCTGCGTGATTCGGAGCAGTGCCTCTTCGCTCAGACCGGCTCCTTGGGCGCGGCGCTGTTTTCGGGCGTAGGCCTTGGCCACATTGAAGGCGATGGCACAGGCCCATTTCCGGAAGTTCGTGCCTTGTTCAAATTCGTCGTACTTTTTCCAGAGAACAACACAGACTTCCTGAATCACATCTTCGACGTCGTTCCGGTTTCCGACGATCGACAGGGCCGATGCGTAGAGATCCCGATAACTCGTGGCCAGCAGGCGCAGAAATTCCGCCTCCTGAGATGTTTCGTGCTCAGTGTCTGTTGGTTCATGATCTGAAAAGGAAGGAAACATGCCTGATACAAGCCATTCTTCGTCTGCCATCAAGTAATAATGTCGCCTTGATGCCTGATTGGGCGATCAATTTAAGAAGAATTTGTGAAAGGTTTGTAACCATTCTAATAGAAACAGGTTACGACTGGCGAAGAAAGTCGCCACAATCGAAGAAGGGTGCCCTCGGAACACTGGACATGAGAGCATCTTTGAGAATGGATTTCGGCGTTCCGCAGGCGAAAGGTGAGGCTTTTGCGTGACCAAACGCCCTCATTCGCCTGCACCCGATAGAGCAAACTGCTCTAAAAGTCGAAGGCTTCGTGGATCAGTTCCTGAAGCGTCTTCCAGACCGTGGTCGGGGTCGCACGAATGCTCGCATGTCCCGTCGTGCGCAATGGGAGAGGCACAGATGATTCCTGAAGACTGGCAACAACGCGATACATCGGTTCAAGCGGTTGAACGGTTCCCTGGGGGGAATTGGGATTGGTTGCAATCCAGTTTCGGGAGAGGAATTCTCGTGGAACTTCTTCTACGGGAGCAGGCGCAATTTCGACCACGGTGGCATTCACCCCCTGAAAGAGATCATGATGTACTGGCCCAGGAAACCAGAGTCGCACCACCTGACCCGGTCGTACGCGCTGTACTCGACGCTGGCTCAGATACAAAACCGCTTGCTTCTCTGATTCGCCGGTGATCGAACAGAGTTGAGTCCCGGCTTCCAGAAAACTCCCCCGATTGTGCGGCTCCAGAGGTGTTCCCGACCAGAAGGCAACAGTTTTCAAATCCAATGGCTGTGAAACAACATTGGGGGGCTCATGAACGAATCCGGTGAGAGGAGAATGAATGACCAGTGCTTCTGTTTCCTGAACCAGCACTTCCCGTTTTCGCTCCAGTCCGGAAATCGATTCCAGCAACGCCGGGTATTCATCCGCGTGATCCAGCAGCCCGCGTCGTGCTTCCAGACTTTTCAAACGACTGCGCTGTGACGCGAGTTGAAGATCGATTCGCTGAAGTTCGAGACGAAGTCGGGGATTCCTCAGTTCGGCCAGTTGGTCCCCTGTTTCGACATAGTCCCCATCGGCCACCATCGAAACCAGTTCTCCTCCCACCGGAACATACACATCGCGGGATTCCCGTGACTCGATCCGAAAGGGAGCATCCAGACGACGAGGAATCGGAATCAGAACAATCCCCGCGATCAAAACGAACAGCAGCCCGAAAGCGACGGCCGGTCGCCAGCGTTTTCCTTCACTGGAGATCAGAAACTGTTTCGGTGGTTTCAAAATGGGAACCGTTCCTTTCAGAAACAGAGTGAACAACACCGACACCGCCAGCAGAGCACCAAAGATGCCGAGCCCATATCCATCGAGAAATTTGTAGATTCCAAACAGAATCAGCGTCAACAGTGCGAATCGATAGCAGGTACTCAGGATCCCGTAACTCCACAGAATCACTTTTTCCCGGGACGTGTATTCACGAACATCGGACAGCGGTTCTCCCCAGATCCAGTTTCGCAGTCGGGAGGTGATGCGTGCGGATGATTCCCCGGCGAGGTTCGGCATTCCCAGCAGATCGCTCAAGATGAAATAGCCGTCATATCTCATCAGTGGATTGCCGTTGAAGAAGAGGGTGTTGACGGAACAGACCATCATGATGGTGGTCAGCAGCGATTTTGTCGGACCGTCCTGCGCGACCATCCAGAGGAGCGTGGCGATGGAAGCCAGAACCAGTTCTGCAATCATCCCGGCAGCGGAAATGAGAATCCGTTGACGGCGCGACGGCAGCAGCCAGGCGTCCGTTACATCGCAATACAAACAGGGAGTAAAAACCAGTAGCAAGACTCCCATCGATTCACATCGGGCACCGAAATAACGAGCAGTCAATGCGTGAGCGAGCTCGTGAATCACCTTGGAAAAGGCGATCGCAAACAGAATTCCCCAGAGCACCTCCGGGGTTCCCCAGGCGGTCATGCTGGGGATCGAGGCAACAAACTCTTCCAATCGAACGGTGATGCCCATCAGCGCCAGCACCACCAGAACAGCGGCAAACATCAGCGCCGGACGGGAAAACATCCATAAGGTCTTCGGTCCCAGAAAGTCCAGTACGCGACCGGGATTGATTGAAGGCAACCGGATCGCCAGTGGATTCAGCGCCGCTTTTCCCGCTCGTTGGGCAAGTGATGAATTGCCTCCTTTTGCCGAGGTTTGCATGCGTCCTTTCAACAAATCCGATCGGGCCAATTGGGCCAGAAACTGGGAAAGTTGAGATGCCGTCAAATGGGCCGGGGCGAACTTGCGTTGAAATCGGGTAAGAAGATTCTGAACGGTGTTGCTTCCATCCAGCCAGGTCAGGATCGCATATTCCTGCTCGTTGAAATAGAAAAACTGCCGTGTGATGGGATCTTTCACCACCCAGCAAATCTGGTTTCCCTGCCGGATTTCGCGGATCACCAGATCACTACGAACGGCAAAGATCTGCTGACTGAACATCGATGAACCCGCACTCGTAAAGACCGCAATCGTCGACAGGAAAATGGTGATTAAAACTCGTAGGGTGCGTCGAGCCAACGTGATGGCGCGGTGGGTCTTCAGTCGCAGGATTCACTTCCAAAGAACACAGACCGCCGCAAGCACAATCGACCGTTGGCGACGACCCACCATCACGTTGCGCGACTTTGACCCACCCTACCATGAATCATTCGGGATAGTAGAAAGAAACCACGAATTAAACGAATCACACGAATGAATTCAACTGAAGCATATTCAGGAGAATCCGCCTGCCCCTCGGAAAAAAGCAAAACCACGATCTGCAACTGTCGTATCAAACAGGCAGGTTACAGTTCCGCAGATATGCGCAGGTTCCGGTCGCCAATGCGTTTCAGGACAGGGTGATTGCTGCGGATGTGAACGGAAAGGGCCTTCTTTGCCGCTTTCCAGTCCCGCAGGAGGAGTGCTTCCAGAATTTCCCGATGCTGGCGGACTGTCCCGATTGCGGCGTCGCGATCTTCATCTTCCCACTGAAACAGAATCTCGTAATAACAACCGTGTCGAGCGAAGAAATCGCTGATGTAGAAATTCGCGGCCTTCTCGATCAGATAGGCGTGCAGAGAGTTATCGATGGAGGGGAGATCGGAGTCTGTCGCCGGGTACTGATTTCCGTCCAGCATTTGTTGAAGATCTGCATCACGTAAATGCGGCCGGGCGAGATCGAGGGCTTTCAGTTCCAGCATTTCACGCACTTCCAGAAACGCCTTCATGTCTTCCTGGCGAAATGGACGCACCATCCATCCCCGTCGGGGAAGGTGTTCCAGTAGTCCCGCCCCAGCCAGACGGTGGAAGATGTTGCGTAACGCCGAACGGCTGACGTTGTATTTCTCGGCCGTTTCTTCTTCGCGGATTTGGACCGGCTCTCCATTCAGGCTCAATTGCACCAGATCGTCGGTCACCTGGTTGAGCAGGTCTTGATAGGCATCCGGAGGAGCGACTGAACGAAAGTCTGCGGAATCGGTCCCGGACTCAATCACGTTCGCCGGGCTTAACCGCCGATTCTTCCCTTTGACCAGCAACCCTTCGGCAATCAGCTCATTCACGGCAGTTCGAACAGGGGTCATGCTGACCTGATAGAGATTTGCCATCCACTCCAGAGTGATCTTTTGTGGGAGCGGTTGCCCGGAAGTCATCCGTGCCTGCAGATCACTTTTAATGTACTCAACAATAGACATTGGCTGAAACTACAAACCAGTCTCCTGCACGTCAATCTGCTTTGAATTCGCTCGAGCGGTTCTAATCATCAGTGGTCAGTTCCTGCAGTACCCCGCAGGCGCCCTCGATGATCCGTTCCAGTCCTCCTCGGGCAAAGGGAGATTGCCACACCTGATAGATGTCTTCGTCGTACAAGGACTGAGGAGCCAGGTAACCGATCCAGCCATTTGTGATATTCAGGCAAATGACATGGTTCTCCGGGAATTGCCTGCGGAGTTCGATCTGCATCAGGGAATAGGCTTCTGACATGGTCGCGATCAGCATCGCCGAACCGATCTGCCAGCCATGCACCGGCATCCGGAAGGTTGTTCCCTCTCCCAGTTTCTTCCGGACATCCAGCTTTCTGCGCAGACGCTCCGTCAGCATCCGGTCGTCACAGGCGTCCAGTTCGGCTTGAATTTCCGCGGACGTCGGAAGGTCTTTGAGTTCCAGTTCGACGGTCAGTTCTTGCACCTGCAGAGTCGTCTCCGGAGCGTACCGGGTCGGCTTCCAGATCGCCAGTGGCGCTCCCGATTCCACGACTCCCTGAAAGCGGAGAACTGTTCCGGGAGGTTCCATATCTTCCATCGTCGAGAGCGCAGCATAAGCCAGTTGTCGTCCATGTCGATCGGCAACAGAGGGATCCCCGACATACTGATGACGCGGTGCCAGTTCTCCCGAGGCTCCCTGCAGAAAAAATGGAATCGTCTGTTCCCCACAGACCTGTTGAATCACCTCTCGCATCGCGCCGACAAAGTCAGGAGAGAGTGCCTGATTTTCAAAGGCCAGAGTCGTCGGATGACATGCATAGTTCACAACGAGAGCCCGCAGGGCACCCTCTTGACTGCTCACACGACCGACCAGCAGGGTGGCGTCTGCCGCAGTTCCGGGAGCGTATCCACAAATTCGACGGGAGTGTTCAGAATCAGGGTCGACCAGATCTCGGTTTGACGCCAGCTGACACGAACCGTAGTGCCACTCCAGTAGTGATGGGACTGCGGAATCGATAGCGGACTGGACTGCGGATCGGGCGGATTTTTGAGTCTGGACTGTCCAGTCTTGTAGAAACTCGCCTCCCTCCACTTCTTCAATGGCATCGACCATTCGTGGACCGGCATGTGTGTGTGTCAGGGAGAACAATATTCGGGAACGGGGGACTTGATGATCTGCCATCACCTGAGACAGAAGCTGTTCCAGCAGCGTCTGCTCTTTCCAGAATCCGAGATCGGCTTCGATCAGGATCAGCGGCAGGCTTTCCGGAGACTCCCGTAGCGTCAGTACATTCAGGGTCAACGGGCGGTGGATTGATGTGGCGACATCATGAGGAGCGGCTCCCCAGTTTCGAGCATAAATTCCGACCGGCGGGGTAATGTCGACACTGGCCAGCCCGATCAATCCGAAAAAGGAGGATGGGGGGGCAACGACCGGAGGAGATGCCATGGCGAATTCCTGACTGAAAAACGACAGTGTGACAATCTCTCCTTGAAAGTCAATATGTTTTAAGTGTTATTGTCGCCAGAAAACATTTTTCGATATTGGGAGTGTGGAGACTCAAGGATTCAATTTTATGTAATTATTTTGAGTAATCTGTTCATAATAGAACAGGGGACAGTCTGAACGATACATCCTGAGAAATTGTCGTATTGTCGCCTATGTAATAAAATTGTTCACGCTGCTTCAGGTTTTGTTCAGATCGGACTGGAGTTGTTGCAATCACTCGTCCAAAGCCAAGAGCGTTCCCCGACCTGCAATCACTGCAGTCGGGGTTGATCTGAGCGAACACTAGCGATTTCTCGTTGGCACTGCAGTTGTGCTGATTGACAAAGTTCAATGTTTTGAGTGTTTTTATCTGATGGAAACGGTCCCGGGAGGGCGAGGCTCCTGCCGAGCCACAAACCAAGGGAACGCGTGATCTTTCATGCGGCTCAGCAGGAGCTTCGCCCTCCCGGAGATTTTGCCCATGTGAAAACCAGTAAATCCCTTGCACGTGAGCGATCAGCAACTGTAGTGTTAGAGCACCTCGCAAAAGGACTTCCCCGTTCCCGTCACGCGGAGTACGGCGATTTTACTGCTAAAACGCGTGTACATGGTCGAGCAAACTGCTCTATCGACCGGTTCCCTTCTCATCCGCTGGCAACCCTGCGATGAAAACAAAGTCCACCCGGGATGCCTTTCCTGCTGCGGCATGTTGAAGAAATAATTCCGTTACCTGTTCTCCTTCCTGATAGCCTAAATCAGAAAGATCAAGGCCAACGACCAATGCATAATACTGTAAGTGCATGACGCCGGCGTTGACCTGAGATTCTTTACTGGTCAACTCTTCCAGCGTATTGACCACCTCTGGATAGCGGTGCAGGTAAAATGGCTTCACCGGCAATGCTTCTGGGGAATTCAGCGTCAGGTCATACGCGCGGACGGTATGACTTCTCAATTCCGGACGGAGACGATCTATACCGGATTGAACCGGAATGACATGAAACGGATCGCCATCCAGCAGATTCGGCAGACACTGAATTTCGAAGAAGACCACATCCGGCCCGGGACCATTGACCACCGGCTTCGCAAAACGGAAACCCAGACCACGTGTTCCCTGTTCTCCGGGAACCATCACCAGTTCCCCTTCGGGAGTTTCCGGCTGCCCTCCTGCATTGATGATTCCTGTTTTCAATCTTCGATCTTCCAGCCAGTCTTCTGGGCGCGCAGGACGTTCTGCGTCGCCAGCCAGATGACCATGAGTGTCTGCAATTGAGTCGGCACGAAACCACGTCACCTGGATCGGAATCAGGTCATCCACCGGATAGGTTTTTGTGATTCCTCCCCGACGAACCGTGACACTTTGAAGTTCATCAACTCCGTCACTCTCCATCTTTGCCTTGTAGCTGATGACTCGATCTGGAAGTTGCTTGTGATACGCATTGGGATCGAATTTCAAAGCCCCTCTGGGATCGTTCTTCAACGATCCGATTCGTACCGATTCCTGGTGGTTCAGTCGTAGTCCTTCTTCTGGAATTGCGGGGTTGAGATTCGACAAGCCTTCGGGAAGACGTGGCAGATTTTCGATGGAAGAATAGAGATCGGCGGCTCCTTCAATGACATGGACTTCCGTCTCGCTGTTGTCGTGCACTTTCACGGAAAAGCGGGTTCCGCGGTCGACGACCTTGGTCATAGGGGTGACGACCTGAAATCCTTCTGCGCCATCCGGTGCATAAACGGAACAGGCGCCGGTATTCATGGCCAGCCGACTGTCGTCAAGGATTCTGAAATGAGCAGGAGCTTCAATAATCGCCGTGGCACCATCCGGAAACGAAACCTTGACCATGCCTTCCAATAGCATGTAATCCTTCAGAAAAGCCAGGGAACTCCCGGCAGCAACAGGTCCTCGTCCGAAAAAGAGTGCACGAGCCCCTTCTTCCATGATGACATCGCGTTTGGGTGTTGCCGGGTCCGTCACGGTCGCAACGACTTGATTCCTGACTTCTTTGTTTGAACGAAACAGGAACAGCAGAAGAGGGAGAGCAGCCAGGCCGGCCATCACCACAACAGCGGGCCACTTCCTGCCGGAAGGGCGTTGTTTCTCCCGTTTCGCGACCGGAAATTTTTCCTCCTGATCATTAATGCGGAAGGCGTCCCGTCTTAGAAGTTCGCGAACTTCCGTAGATTGATCCTGTAGCTGAATAAATAACCTTCGTCGGGCGGGATCGCGGTTGAGTTCCGCTTCCATCACAGCGATTCCGTGGGCATCCAGCGTGCCGTCCTGAAATTTCAGCACCTGCTCGATAAATTTGAGCAGAGCTTCATTGTCGTTCGAATTTTGATAGCGTGGTGCCGTCATGTGATTGCTCCCGAATCCCGACCGATTGCTTCCAGTCGCATTCGGACACACTCTCCCAGTGCTTTGTGGATTCGTGCAAGGGATTGATAGATCGTTTCCAGTTTGCTTCCAAGCTGTTCGGCAACGTCAGATCCAGTCCGACCTTCGAAGTATCTCAGACGCAGAATCTCCTGCTTGCTTGAACTGAGCTTCTTCAGGCAATGCTCCAATGAATCCAGACGATCTTTTTGTCCCCAGTCAATCTGGTCAGACCATTCAGAGGCCAGGGCTTCCAGTGTTTCATGACTGAGCCCCTCGTACTTTCCGTCACGCGATCGCAACAGATCAATCGCACGATTCTTACCGGTGACGCGAGACCAGTTCAGCAAGTGCTCCTGAGTTTCGAACGCTTCCTCCCTCATGATGCATTTGACGCAAAGCTCCTGAAAAATGTCCTCCGCCATATGGTAGCTGCGCACAATCGACGACAGAAATGAGATCAGCGAAACGCGCTCACTCAACAAAATGGTCGTGGTCTCTTCACGGCTCAGCATCGATACGTCTCTCCCTCACCCTTACGAACAGAGGGGGACACATCTCGACAACCATTTTGCCGGAGCAGCAATTATTCTTCAGAAAAGAGCAGGTGGGCATGCGACGTAACTTATTTTTTAGTATGAACTTGCAGTAATCTGATCAGAAATTGCAAATTCATTGTCGAGTGAGCCAATTCTGATTCGTAATCCATATTAGTCCAGCACTGAGCAATCAACGCTTATTCATCCATTGTTCGTGGCGGTTTCATCGTCCACCTGCGGAAGTTGAATGACTCAGGCTCGCATTTCTGAATTTCATTTCATGGAGACCGTTCAAATGATGCCGAAGCAGACTTCTCAAGTTCCTGCACAGCGTGACTTCAAACGCCGTCGTGGATTTACGCTGATTGAGCTTCTGGTGGTGATTGCGATTATCGCAATTCTGGTGGCGTTGCTGCTGCCCGCTGTTCAACAGGCCCGTGAAGCAGCTCGCCGCAGTCAGTGCAAGAACAACCTGAAGCAGTTTGGACTGGCCCTGCATAATTACCACGACACTCATAACACCTTCCCGCCTGGAGCTTTCTCGGAGAACAGGACCACTCAGCCAGATTCACCGCATGCACCGGAAACAGGCAACGGTCTGAGCTTTCATGTCATGATTCTTCCGTATATTGATCAGGCACCGCTTTATGGCCGTATCAATGTGAATGGAGGTCATTGGGCGACCGGAAATAACGGTGCGGCGCCGAACAATTATCATCAGTCAATGATTTCTGTATTCCTGTGCCCAAGTTCGGCGGAATTCCGGAATGGAAATGACATTGCCGCACATTATTTAGGTGTAGCTGGTCCATGCAACAACGGTTCGGCTCGTGCTAAACCGGCTCCTTTGACTGGATACTACGCATGGCGGAGCCCTGTAGGTCAGGACGGAAGTAATTATGGGGGGTATGCAGAAGAAGGAATTCTGATTCGACAGTTCCCTAAGAAAATGCGAGATGTGGGAGATGGAACCAGCAATACTTTTTTAGTCGGAGAGTCAAATCGAGATCGTGATAGAGACAATCTCCGCTGTTGGTTGCGAGGAGGGCAGACAAACTCGGCATCCGTAAGTACCAGAAACATTGTCAATGGCCCAAATGGTTCAACGCCGAACTTTAATAATAAATCTTTCAGCAGTAATCACACCGGTGGGGTTCACTTCTTGATGGCAGATGGCGCTGTTAAGTTTATCAGCGAAAACATCAACATGGACATCTACCGCGGGCTGTCAACTCGTGATTCTGGAGAAATCGCATCGCTTGAATAATCCTTCTTGACGCTGAGATGATAAAATATTTCGCAACACTTTCTAATGCGTGTTGCGAAATATAATGAATCTTGACTTATAGTATCTGGTATTAGAATAAATATATAATGAACCGAGTTTCTCACGTCTTATCTCTTTTCCTGGCATTATCGATTTCCCTTCAGGCGACCGGTTGTGGGCAAGGGAACTCCGATGGTCCAGAACGCTTTCAGGTGAGCGGCATTGTTAAATTTGACGGAGAGCCGCTTCCATTCGGGACGATTGTTTTTGAGCCAGATTCGTCAAAAGGGAATTCCGGACCACAGGGATTCGCAGAGATCAAGAATGGTGTTTACGACACCGGCCTCCGAGACGGCAGAGGAAGCACCGGTGGACCGATGGTGATCTCCATTCAGGGAAAGACCGAAGAAGTGGTTACTGAAGGAAGCACTGGTCGGTTTCTGTTCCAGGATTTTCATATGGAAAAGGACCTTCCCAAAGAGAAAACGACTTTAGACATTGACATCCCGAAAGAGGCGACCGATCCGAAAGCCCGGAAGTCGCCTGCCCGTAGCCCGCAAGCATAATCTGTTTCAATTCAACATCTGGACAGTTAACCTCTCTGGAAGGAGTTTGTCTCCTGACAGGGAGCCCCGCCGGAGTTGTCATCATGTCAACTCCCGAATGTTTCCCACCGATTCAGGCCGCAGGACAGTACAATGCGCACCGTGACTTCAGTTCGTACCAGCAGGTCCGTCAGTTTTGCAGTGGGGGCCGTTGCCTTCACTCTGTTAGGAGGACTTGAGTGGCTTCCAACCGCATTGGCGAACAAGCCGTCGCCGGAGAAATCCACTTCAGACGTCGACGATTATGAACTCAGGATCCAGCAGGATGCCCCGGTGGCCTATTGGCGTTTCACCGGAAGTCCAAACGAACCGGTGAACAATTCGGCCGTTCAGGGGGATACCCGCCTGCAACTGATTCCACATCAGAAGTCATTTCAACCGGTGGCCGGCCCGGTCTCTCCGGAGTTTCCTCGCTTCAGCCAGTCCAACACTGCGGTTCGACTGCAGGAACCACAAAGTTACTTCAAGCTGTCCGACCCCGGTGACAACAGTTCTCTCGATTTTGACAACGGCGACGAAATCACACTGGAAGCCTGGGTGAATCCGGTGCGACAGGAAGGAGTTCCTTATCTGATCGGAAAAGGCCGACTTCGTGCCGGGAAGGACAATCAGAACTATGCCCTTCGTCTTCAAAACAAAGGAGGCGGAATGGCGGTTGGGTTTCTGTTCAAAAGTCGTGGCGAGAAAGCAGACTGGCATCGCTGGACATCAAACGACATCGTCACCATCGGGGATGGCTGGCATCATGTCGCGCTCACTTACAAGTTTGGTGAACCGAAGAGTATTGCAGCCTATATCGACGGTGTCCTGACGCGAGGACGCTGGGATATGGGAGGAGAGACCACGAATCCTCCCGTTGTTGATAATGACGACGTTTGGATTGGTTCAGGGCAACAGGCGGTCGCCTCTTCCTCTTATCAGGGAGAACTGGATGAAGTCGCGATCTACCGAAAATCGTTGACGACCAAGCAGGTCCAATCTCATTACGAATATGTCCGCCCGAAGTTCTTTCTGCAGAATGAAGCCGTTCCGGCATCGGGAGTGCTGGTCCAGATTTACGAAGGACTGAGCGATCGAAAATCGTGGACCTTCCGCCCGCCAACGTTCTCGGAAAGCTTCCATGCAGAACACTTCGGCTTGCTGGCAGTCCCCAAGAAATACAATGAAAAAGGAATTCATGTCGACCGATCGAATCCGTTTCTGATGGTTCTTACCGGGAAAGCGGTGCTTCCCAAGGGAGAGCATCGCCTCTTGATCCGCTCACGGAACTCAGCACGACTGAGCATGGACGGTGAACAATTGGCGGAAACCAAATTTCATAGCCTGGGAGGAGACAACGGCCCGGTGTTTGAGGTGGACCGGTCGCTCGCTCCGAATAC
>DATMFC010000218.1:0-2176 GCA_035556335.1 Planctomicrobium sp.
CAGCCTCAAAACCACTTTTCTCCACACAACCTATTTGCCGCAGTTTGTTGGCTTTTCCTTGCTGATGCATTCTGTGGGAATTCTCACTGCAATCGATGAATTCGGTAAAACCGGAATATTCCCACAAGTTCCAAGCCGATCTGTTCGATAACTGAGTAGGACGGATTGGACCTATTTGCAGTGGTGCGGAAGAACTCTGTGCCCACCAACTCCGCAGAGGTCATCGCAGCACTTGGAGGCGATCGGATGGCAACCTGGACACGTCGTATCAAACGATGGGCTCTTGCGAGCGTATTACTGCTGGCAGTCGTTCCCAGCAGTGGTTGCTACGGCACGTATTTATACCTGTTGAAAGATGCCGCGATTGGCGGCTGGTTCTTCGGATCGACTTTGCCGATTCCGGTGAGCCCTTACTTCAGTCAGAAAATTGAAGACACCTACTGGGAAGAGGAACGCTACAAGCGTGTTCCGATTCTCGATCCGATAGAAGGGGAGAATGCTCCTCTCTTCTGTCTGGATCCCCCACAACCAGACGAAGTGATGCGGGCGTTGCCGGACGATGTGGCAGGAGGGGTTCCCTTCCTGGCCGAAACATTCCGCAACAACGTCCGAATCGTAGTGGAGAAGATCGTCGATCGTGTGGACGAGCCACGCTTCTTCCCACAGGTCGGGCCAGCCCGACTGCATCACTGCCACTACAAGTGCACGGTCTACTTCGAGAAGACCATTCGCTCCAGCTGGCCGGTTCCGTTCACCCATGTTGATCAGGTGGAAGAAGTGGTTTATATCGACCATGACTACCTGATCCGGGTCGCCGGTCCCCGTGGGGGATGATGAGACCGTCTCAATGAGACAGCCATCATTGATGAAGACCAAAGAAAAGCCCGACCGGAGCACGGTCGGGCTTTTTTGTTGGAACAGTCATTGGAATAAGCATTTGTCGGGAAATTCAAAATTCGTGACAATTTAGCGGTCTAATAAGTTGAGAGGATCAGGGTCCAGAACATCAAGCCCGCGGCCTCTCACGGCTGCACCCCGCTGATTTCAGGACTGTTCCGATGGCTCGCAGGGGAAAGCCGGGACTGCTAGGATGTTCCACCTCTAAATTGGTGAAATCTACGAAGGATCATGGCATGCGTCGGTTTTTTATTGCCGGTAACTGGAAGATGAACACCACCCGTCAGGACGGAGTGGCACTGGTTCAGGCGTTGATCGAAGGGGCGAAATCCGCCACCGTGACGGTCGACGTCCTCGTCGCTCCCCCCTTTCCGTACCTGATTCCCATTGTTGAGGCTGCTGCCGGAAGCGGGATTGTCGTCGGCGCCCAGAATGCCTCACCGGAAGCTCCGGGAGCATTCACCGGTGAAGTGGCGCTGGACATGCTGATCGATGCTGGAGTGAAATCAGTGATCCTCGGGCATAGCGAACGTCGCCAGTTCTACGGAGATACTGACGAAATTATTAACCGTAAAGTCATTGCTACACGAGAGAAGGGTCTGCAGGCCATTTTCTGTGTCGGCGAGCTTCTTGAAGAGCGACAAGGGAACCAGACCGAAGCGGTTCTGGACCGACAGCTCGAAGGAGGCCTGAAAGGGGTCTCGGCAGAACAGCTCTCAGACGTTGTGATTGCCTACGAACCGGTCTGGGCCATCGGCACCGGATTGACCGCTTCTCCGGAACAGGCGGAAACGGCCCATGCTCACATTCGCAAATGGCTTGAAACCCGTTACACTTCCGACGTTGCGAATGCGACCCGAATTCTTTACGGCGGCAGTGTCAAAGCGAATAACGCTCAGGCCCTGTTGTCGCAACCGAACGTCGATGGTGCATTGGTAGGGGGAGCCAGCCTGAAAGCGGCCGACTTCCTGCCGATCATCGAAGCCGGGGTTTCGCTTTCAAAATGATGTCGCATTTTCTCAGGCAATGCCCGAAGATGCCGCATCGTCAATCGATTTCACAGACGAACTTACACTGCGATTTTATGACTGACCCCGTTGAGCATGATCAGCGGTCTCAGGTGATTTGAAAGGGATTCCCTCGTGGGCGCGTTTGCCGTCGTTTTGCAGATTTTTCTGCTGTTTCTCTCACTGTTCCTGATTCTGATCGTGCTTCTCCAACGAGGACGTGGGGGTGGCCTGGCCGGCGCCTTCGGAGGAGCCGGTGGTCAGAGTGCGTT
>DATMFC010000219.1:0-2016 GCA_035556335.1 Planctomicrobium sp.
ACGGGACTTGACGGGCTGACCGTTGCGATCCTGATGGGGCATTCCGACCCAAGCACGCTCGCCCGGGTGTACCAGCACCTGTCTCATCAGCCGGAGCATCTGTTGCAGCAGGCTCAACGGGCGACGGGGGGTTGATCGTCGTGAGGAGTCCACGTTTTGCCTCCTCACTTCAACCGAATGTGTTTGAGTTTGGACCGCGTCACGCTACGGGGTGTCGCGGTCCTTTGTTGTTTCCGACTCTCGATGAACGCTTCCAGATCGGTGCGATCCAGCCGAATTCCCTTAGACGATCGGCGGAAAAGATTCTACCGTCGAATTGGTGTTTTCATGGGGGCGTTTGTTGGTCAAACTTGTGAGGGTTTGAGATTGGCAACTTACGGAGGCAATCACCATGGATGGTGTGGCGGATGAATTGCTTTTGGCTGCAGCCCGCGCTTTGAAGGGGCACCAGCGGCGCGTGTTTCAAGGGCGGGTTTGCGTGGCACTCTGTCAGGGAAGCCCGCGACTGGCAGAGGCCAGATTCGGATGGGGACGAGAATCAGTCGCCAAGGGCCTGCTGGAACTCGAGGGTCACCAGCTCCAGCCAGCGGCGAACACAGGAGCTCGTCGTGGCCGACCCTCAAGTGAGGAAAAGAATCCTCAACTGGCCGTCGATATTTGCCTGATCGTTGAGCCGCACACACATTCGGATCCGGAACTCAAGACAGAGCGGCTGTACACCAACCGGTCCGCCGCCGAAGTTCGTGAATCGCTTTTAGCGAAAGGTTACAAATGCCGGGCCGTTCGGTGCGTGTGAGTCCCGGAATCGTGCTGAATCGTTCGCCTCCGACCGGTCTCACGCCGTTCAAACGTGATCTCCTCCTCCGGTGGTCGCTCGAACATCTCCCGCTGGACTTCCTGATGAGAGTCAAGATGGCTCTGGATGACGACCCGCTTGAAGAACTGGTAATCGCAACTGCCGTTCGGAAACCATTCCGCCCGTCCGAGGATCTCCTGTTCCGCCAGCTTGGGAAACAGGTTGAAGAAGTCTTCGACCAATTGGCGAACGGAGATTTGAAGAGAATCATGCAGTTGCGGACGGACGACATCCGCAGGTTGAGACGTGAGTCGCCCATTGATGAGGTTCTTGAGAGGACGCCAGTGGCCTGCCACGGTCTCGACCATCGTGTTGAGCGTGGCACTGAGCGCACGGTCTCGGGCTGCTTCATGCGTCGTTCCCGCTCTGCTCCTCTGTTCGTTCACCGTTATCGTGACAGAAACCGTCCTGCGTTAAGGATTCGCAGGATGCGGAGCAGTCTTCGGTCGCCTGCGACAGAAGACCAAGCGAACGCGGAGTCCGGAGCAAGCCTGACCCGCAAGGGGAACGCCCAACACCATTGCTGTTCCAAAATCTTGGCAAAGATTGCCAATTTATGGTATTCTGAAAGGATGAAAAATATTCGGAGGAATCATGCCGACACGGAACATCAATCTGACCGAACATTACGACCAGTTCATCGAAGAACAGGTGGAAGCCGGGAAGTATCAGAACGCCAGCGAAGTCCTGCGAGCCGGTCTGCGACTCCTGGAACAACAGGCTCAAACAGAAAAGCAACAGCTTTCGCTGCTCAAGAAACTGGCGAAGGAAGGCTTCGACTCGCTGAATCAGGGGGAAGGATTGGCGTTCTCCAGTGAGAACACGTTGCGAAACGCCATCACCAAGATTGGTCGTCGAGCCGCAAAATCCGTGAATCAACGGACTGCGAAGTAATCGATGGCTCGCTTTCGACTTTCTCCGTTGGCGGAACAGGATCTCGAAGAGATCCTCGCCTGGACTCACGAGCAGTCCGGTGAACAGGGCCGCCTCCGCTACGAAGCCCTTCTGGTACAGGCGACCCTTGATCTTGCCGCCGATCCCACTCGTCCTGGTTGTACCACTCGTCGGGAACTCTCCCCGGGGGCGTTCACCTATCATCTCCGCTACAGTCGGGATCACGTCCCCTCTTCCACTGGTCGTGTGAAGAAACCCCGACATTT
>DATMFC010000220.1:0-2280 GCA_035556335.1 Planctomicrobium sp.
AACGCACTCGCCCAGAAGCTCTGCTTCGTGATTCGTATTAAAGACAACCTGATTCACAACTCTCTCCTCTTTTTGAGAGAAGAAAACCAAACCTTCAGTGGCCAAGCTGGAGCTTGGCGTCGAGTGTGTTCCCAAGCCAGAGCTTGGGAACAAGGGAAATCCACTTCACTTGGCGAATGTGTTACCGAAATTCGAATTTTTGATTTCGAATTTCCTCAAATGATCCCCTACTGATGGCTGTGTTCTTCAGCTGGAAATGACCCGTTGCGGACGTCTTCGATATAGCGGCGGGTTCCTTCCACAATGGTCCCCTTCAGGTCTGCGTATTGTTTGAGGAACTTCGGCTGAAATCCTGACATGCCAAACATGTCGGGAGTGACCAGAACCTGACCGTCACAATGCGGACCGGCTCCGATTCCTATCGTGGGGATGGAAACCGCTTCGGTGATTTTCTGGGCGACATCGGCGGGGATCAGTTCCAGTACAATGGAAAACGCCCCTGCTTTTTCCGCAGCGATTGCATCTTTCAGCAACTGTTTTTCATTCCGTTGAACGACGGAGAACTTCCCATATTTTCTCACCGATTGCGGCTGCATTCCGATATGAGCCATCACTGGAAAATCACAATCGGCCAGCCGGGCAATCGTCTTCTCCTGATTCACTCCCCCTTCAAGTTTCACCGCGGCACAGCCGGTCTCTTTGAGGATGCGTCCGGCGTTTTCGACCGCCTGTCGACTGCTGACCTGATAGGACATGAAGGGCATGTCGACGATAACAAGTGCCTTCTTCACGGCACGCGACACGATTTCTCCGTGATAGATTATCTGCTCCAGGGTGACCGGCAACGTGCTGCTGTGTCCCTGAACGACCATGCCCATGGAGTCTCCCACGAGCAGGGCGTCGATTCCCGCCGCATCGAGCATGCTGGCCCACAAGGTGTCGTAAGCAGTCAGAACCGAAAGTTTTCTTCCTTCAGATTTTGCCTGCACGAATTCAGGAACGTTCATGTTGTGTTTCCAGTCTCTGCTCTATACGTGTTGATATCTTCTGACGACTTCCCGGGCGCTTCGCAATCCGTCGACTGCGGCGCTGATGATGCCTCCCGCGTATCCGGCTCCTTCTCCAACCGGGTACAAACCGGCAATGCCGGGGGCTTCGCGGGTCACCCGATCCCGTTCCATTCGTAACGGAGCACTCCCTCGCATCTCGGGGCCCAGAAGCATGGCATCTTTGAGGAACTTGCCTCGCCATCTTTCATCCATTGCAGGCAGACCTGCTTTTATGGCCTGAATGACGACGTCCGGCAGTACTCCCCGCAGGTCGGCACTGACGGTTCCCCGTTCATAGGAACTGCGGTAATTGCGGTCTCCGAGAACAATTCGGTCTTTCAGGAAGTCCTTGGCGCGCTGAATCGGGGCCAGGTAATTTTGTTCTCCGATATCGAACGCCACTTTTTCAAACTTTCGTTGCAGTTCTACTCCTGCCAGTGGGTGAGAGCTGCCGAACATTTCCGGTTCGAGTGTGACCATCAGACCGGAATTCGCGAAATCGGTGTCGTGACGGGAATTGCTCATTCCGTTGGTGCAGAACTGACCCGGTTCCGAGACACTGGGGATGACGTAACCTCCGGCACACATGCAGAAGGAGAAGAGATCCCGTTCCCCTTTGGCAATCACGTAATAGTCAGCGGCTCCCAGAATCTCTTTGTAGCCGGGGCGACCATACTTCCATTTGTTGACATTTTCCTGCGGCTGTTCAATACGGAGCCCGAGTTGAAATGCTTTCGCAGTCATCGGAATTCCGGTGCCATGGAGCATTTCGTAGGTATCGCGGGCACTGTGGCCGGTTGCAATCAGAAGATGATTCGTGGCGATGGCACCGCCTGACGTGCCGATTCCCACAACCTGACCGTCCTGGATTTCAATACTCTCGAGCCGGCACTGGAAACGGTATTCTCCTCCCAGTTCTTCGATGCGGCGGCGGAAATTCCGGCAGATCATCGGCAGGCGGTTGCTTCCGAGATGAGGGCGGTGGTCGTAAAGAATCGTTTCCGGTCCACCGCAGTCGATAAAGGCTTTCATTGTCCAGTCGACATCCGGCCCCGTCATGCGACAGGTGAGCTTGCCGTCAGAAAAGCACCCTGCTCCCCCTTCTCCGAACAGGTAGTTGTTCTCGGTGTCATGTGGGGCCCCGTTGTGATCAAATGCTCGGATGACCGGCACCCGTTCTTTCACCGGGAAGCCTCGTTCAATGATCAGCGGTCGGTATCCCCGAACGGCG
>DATMFC010000221.1:0-5161 GCA_035556335.1 Planctomicrobium sp.
CGTCCGACGTCCAGAACCGCCCGTTCCAATCTGGAACGGCTGATCACGCTGCTGGCCAGCTTCAGTGGAGAACGTGTTCCATAGGGCCACTCGGCCGTGAGAAGACCAGGAGTGTAAACATCGGTCACGTCACTCCAGTCCCGTAAGAGTTCCACCGCTCCTCCTGCAACGACATGCACCCGTAACTGTTCGCTCGGCTGTTGATCGATCTCAGGCAGAAGATCGGTCAACAGCCGAACGCGCGAGTTCAGCCAGCGGAGATCGGGCGAGGCAGGGATCGTTCCCACATTTCCGGTCACCCCGACAACGCGGATCCCGGCGAGTGTTTTCAATCCCAGAGCAAGGTGACGTGCATCCGAGCCGGGGCGGACTCCGGTCTGATCCAACCCGAGATTCACTTCGATCAAAACAGGAAAACGGTGACCTGTTCGGATTCCCCAGTCTGAATATTGCTCGGCCTGAGCATAATGATCGCAGGGAAGGAGACAGGCCGGGATTTCACAAAGACGCCGCAATTGATCGGGATGCACCGGAATCTGGCTCAACCGAGATGGCAGCGAAACCTGCCTGCTTGCCGCAATGGCCGGAGACACATTGTCGTGACTCAGCCCGAAAGCACCGAATGATGCCACTCTTTGAGCGAGCGATGGAATTTCGAGTTCGCTGCCGGTGGCCCACCAGTTCTGGAGATTCTCTTTCCACTCATCGACGACATGCTGCAAGCGCGCGTCAAACAGATTCAAATCCAGACAGAGTGCCGGAGTTTCCAGTTCAGACCAGTGCCGTCCCAGGGGCATACCGCAAGCTCTTTCCGGGAACGATCACTCAGACGCGGGAGCAGGTTCCGAGTCTGTCGCCTCGGTTTTCTCTGGCTCTGTGACTTCAGCTTTTTCGTCTGTGGATTCTGATTTCACTGGTTCGGTGCTGGCGGGTTTGGAATCGTCGGACTTCACTTCTTCCGTCTTCGTTGCAGACTCTGGTTCTGAAGTCTTCGCGACCTCTTCCGTCGGAGCAGGAGTGACGGCTTCCGGAGCGGCCGGTTTGAAGATCGGCATGCCTCCCGGAACGGGTGTCAGCCGGGATGGTTCGATGACTTCCACAGTCGCCGGGGCCGAGGTGACTGCTGAAGTGTCGTCTTCTCCGGACAGACGTCGAAACAATCGGGGCTGATCCGGAGCACGAGGGCGGGCTCGGGGAGCCGTTTGTTGCGGGTTCGGTCGTGGCGTTGGAACCAGAATTGGAGCGACGGATGGAGTCGTTCCCTGTGTGGGCTGTTGAGTCACCACCAAGGGGATCGAGGCCGGGCTCGTCATCTCCGTGGGAGATGCTGTCGATGCGGTTTCCAGCGGCAGCCGGAATTCGGAGATCGCCTTCTCGCTCACGATGGACGTGGATGGTGGCGACATTGTACTCGGGGTCGTCCGAACGTGCGGGGTCGTCGATGACGAATTCGGAGCGACCGGGGTCGATGGCGGAACCGGAGTGGCCTGCAACTCGGAAGTGTCAGGGCGAGCCACCGTCTCTTCGACCGGAGTTGCATTCGGCTCCGTTTGAGGCTGGGCGGCTTTCATTCGCTGCTGATAGAGAACAAGAGCATGCAGAGAGTGATATAACGGCCCACAATCGGCCGGTTGTGACGCATTCTGAATCATGTCGTTCGCAAGTGTCTGAACGCCGGAACGAAGCCAGTCTTCATTCAATCGACTCTTCGGTAAGGCGACCAGCAGCCATTCCAGCATGTGTCCTGAGGCCTTGATCCGTTCATTGAAATCGGTGCTGTACCCGCGTGACTTGAAATACTGGGTGGCGAAGGAACCGTCCCGGTTCTGCATCGCCTGTGCAGTCGCAATGTATTGCTGAATCTTGTGATCCGCTTCCAGCCAGGCCCCTCGCAGTTGGCCATGTTTCTGCATATACGAATTGCGGGCATAGGCCAGAGCAAACAGGTTATGTGTTCCTCCGCAGGGAGCCGTCAGAACCGATGCGGCCACCTGATTGCGGACGAGCGATTCCATGCTCCACTGCTGTCCCTGAGCGTTTGTCCATGCGGTGTCCTGATCGAGATAGTGTGTCAGATACCACAGAGTCCAGGTCAGTTCGTCTTTGGAATTGACCGACATCTGGGCATTCTTCACCATATCGGCCATGGTGACAGTCCGTCCGTCTCCCGTTTTGAACTGATGCGTCAATGGAACATTGCACATCGCAATAATGGATAACGACTGGTTGACGTGACCTTCGAAGTCGTAAGGGGTTCCGTTGTAAGGGTGTGCCCGTCCCCCATAAGCGGTTGTTTCGAACCAGGCGTCACCCTTGTATCTTGCTTTCGTGGAAAGATAGTCGAGAGCGTTGACGAACTCTGGTCCGTTTTTGACGGTGTAATTTTCCCGCAGAGCCAGCAGACCGTGCAGAATCTGCCAGGGAGTATGCCGCTGGAAATCGAGATTCCGTAACTTGGTGATCTCGACTGCTTCATTTACCCGTTTCAACACCGGATCAATGGTTGCCGCTGACCCGGATGGCGTCGAAACTGCCGCTGAGGGTTGAGCATGCAACACGTTTGAAACGGCAAAAAATGCCGATAAGCAAAGGAGAAGATTTCTCCCGCAGACAGCCCGTGACATGCAATCCTCTTTCTCACCACCGATGGTAACGGTCGGAAATCGAAACCTGGAGCGACGAATTCTATGAAGCATAGCGATGCCAATGTCATGGGCCGACACGACGAGGTTGTCGCGGCAGATGAGGGTTCTGCAGCCCTTGATCAAACCAATGGAGTCACGCCACCAGATGTCGTTCCAAACAGGATCATCCGTTTCATTGTCCTGTCGCGTGTCTGGTTCTGAACCAGACCGGACTGCAACAACAAGCAGATGATCCATATCGATACGCCATCTCAGAAAGTGAGATCGGTCAACATCTCACATTTCCAGCGATGGATTTTTACAAAGTCCGCTTATCAGCTTTTGCCGGTAAAATCTGAACAAACTGTGACAAATCGTCAAAGTTGTCTCAAGCCCTACAGGGGAATCAAACACCAATCCCCAAAGGGAAGAAATCTTCCGGCCTCGACCTGTCCTTATTAAATGCCGCGAACAAAACCTCTCAATTGATGAGAATTCCCTTTCCGCGAGCGGATCGGTAGCAGTTTTGTCAGGCTTCTAAGAATGATCGTCACAACAGGCTGATCTTGACCGCTTTTCTACGCTGATTTACGGTCTATCCGGTAGATTTTTCAAATACATTTCTGAAGGCCGATGTGTCTGTCTGTCAAAAATACAGTTTGACCGACAGTCGAATCAAAACCCGGGCGAAATCAAACAGATGAACGCCTCCCCATCCCGTTTCCATCAATCCCAGGTGTCTCACAGGAAATCTTGAGATAAAGACCGTATTTACGGAATAGAATCATTGAGAGCGGATGGCTTTGAGTGATCGAGTAATGATCGCGGTCTCACGAACTAAAGGCACGGTACGTATCATGTGTGGAATTGTCGGCTACGTTGGAACGCGTGATGTCGTCCATTTTCTTCTGGAAGGACTCCATCGTCTGGAATACCGCGGCTATGACAGTGCCGGAATTGCCATTGTGGACGATGCCGGTCCAATTCAGGTACGCAAACGAACCGGCCGAGTTCTCGAACTGGCTTCACTGGTAGATGAAGAACCGGTTGCCGGAACGATTGGAATCGGTCACACCCGCTGGGCGACTCATGGGGCTCCCTGTGATCGAAATTCACATCCTCACACCGGAGGGGATGGAGAAGTTGTTCTCGTTCATAACGGCGTCATCGAAAATTACAACACCTTAAGAATTCAATTGCAGGAACTCGGTTTCCAGTTTCACACCGATACCGACACGGAAGTCATCGCCCATCTGGTGGCGCATCATCTGAAGGAACAGATTGTAACAGGAGACGATCCAACGGATCAGGAAACCTGTCTGACGGCTCTTGAGTTATCTTTAAAGAAACTGAAGGGAACCTATGGACTGGCGGTTCTGTTCCGCGATTGCCCGGGAACTCTGATTGCCGCACGAAACGGAAGCCCACTAGTGGTCGGGGTCGGGGATGGCGAGTATTTCCTTGCCAGTGACTCTCTTCCGCTGATCGGGTACACCGATCAGGTGGTTTATCTGGCCGATCACGAAATCGCCATTCTCACCATGGACGGCATGGAAATCCGTCACCGCGACACCGGTCGACAGGATCCTTCGATTCGAACATTGAATCAGGTGGCAACGGACATCGAACTGGGTGATTACGCTCATTACATGCTCAAGGAAATCTTTGAGCAGCCACAGACCATTGAAAATGCCTTGCGTGGACGACTTGACGACGACGAAGCGACCGCCCGCTTCGGAGGCTTGAATCTCACGTCTCAACAACTTCGTCACATTGACCGGATCGTGCTGACCGCCTGCGGAACCAGCTGGCATGCCGGACTGGTCGGCGAGTATCTCATTGAGGAATTCGCCCGAATTCCGGTGGAAGTGGAATATGCGAGCGAACTCCGGTATCGCAATCCTCCCATGTCAGACCGGACGATGGTATTCGCGATCACGCAGAGTGGCGAAACCGCAGACACTCTGGCGGCCATGAGGGAGTGCAAACGAAAAGGACACCCGACGCTGGCCATCTGTAATGTGGTCGGCTCAACGATTGCGAGAGAGGCCGACGGAGGGGTCTATCTTCACGCCGGTTCGGAAGTGGGAGTCGCTTCGACGAAAGCCTTCACGTCGCAAGTTACAGTGTTGACGTTGCTGGCACTCTTCTTCGGACGGATGCGGCACATGTCGTATCAGGCGGGAAAGAACATCATCCGCGAACTCCGAACGATGCCGGATCACGTTGAAAAAACATTACGATGCAACGATGTCGTCCAGGAGATTGCAGCGAGATACAAAGACTGCACCAATTTCCTCTATCTGGGGCGTCTCCATAACTTTCCCGTCGCATTGGAAGGAGCGTTGAAGCTCAAGGAAATCAGTTATATCCACGCCGAAGGGTATCCCGCGGCGGAGATGAAACATGGACCGCTGGCCTTGGTCGATGAACGAACACCCAGTGTTTTCATTGTTCCTAAATCGGGAA
The DNA here is from genome assembly GCA_035556335.1 of Planctomicrobium sp. Classification (GTDB taxonomy): domain Bacteria; phylum Planctomycetota; class Planctomycetia; order Planctomycetales; family Planctomycetaceae; genus Planctomicrobium. The sequence continues at coordinate 5,094 of DATMFC010000221.1, forward strand.
TTTACCCCAAGGTGATCAGTAATCTGGAAGAAGTGAAAGCTCGAAAAGGGCCCGTCATTGCCATCGCC
>DATMFC010000222.1:0-4065 GCA_035556335.1 Planctomicrobium sp.
AGCTCCAGCTTGGCCACTCAATGTCTGCTTTTCTTCTCTCTGAAAGAGGAGAGAGTTGTGAGTCAGGTTGTCTTCAATACGAATCTCGAAGCGGAGCTTCTGGGCGAGTGCGTTCCCAAGCCGGAGCTTGGGAACGAGGAAAAATTCTAAATTATAAATCCTAAAAACCAAAAAGGAGAGAACACTAAATTTGTTTTGAATTTCGTGCTTCGAATTTCGAATTTCCCCCCTTTTTGGTTCTTAGGATTTATGATTTAGAATTTAGAATTTATTCCTCATGAGTTTCCTCGCCCCGCTTTATCTTCTGGCGACGCTGGCCATCGGATTACCGATTGCGTTTCATATGATTCGCCGGTCTCCGCAGGCAAAGCAACTCTTCAGCAGTGTCATGTTCCTCTCTCCAGATCCCCCGCGAATGACACGTCGCAGTCGGATCGAAGACTGGCTGTTACTCCTGTTACGGGCACTCGCGGTCTGCTTACTGGCGTTTGCTTTCGCCCGACCCTTTTTACGGGCTCAGGAGAATGAGCAGATTCCGCAAACCCCCGGTCGACAGATGGCGATTCTTCTGGATATCTCCGCGAGTATGCAACGGGACGATTGCTGGAATCAGGCACAACAGGCATTAAAGAAATTGGCCTCAGAGATCACCCATAATGACACCGTCGCTCTGACCATCTTTGACTCCGACCGGCAGGACATCCTCAACTTCAACGAATGGACGCAGCTTCCACTCGAATCACGTTCCGCTGCTTTGCTGGAACGAGCCGGTCAGATTACTCCCGGATGGCTGCCAACACAGGCCGGAAGAGCGTTAATTCACGCTGCCGAAACACTGGATGATCTCGACACTCCATCAGGAACGAAGCAGGTCATTCTCATCTCCGACATGCAATCCGGGGCCGGCTGGGACGTCCTCAACGGGTTCACCTGGCCGGAGAACGTCACTCTCCGAACAATTCCGGTGTCTCCGACAGATCCCTCCAATGCCACGTTGCAACTCGCTGCCAGTGACGTCTCTCCTGAAGAGACCGTTCGCATCCGTGTCGCGAATTCCCCGGACTCCATATCAGACACCTTTCAAATCGGCTGGCGCGATCCCTTTTCGTCGTCACCTGCTTCGTCACCGGAAATCGATCCGGCCTCCCGAACAATTTCCCTCTCCGTTCCCCCAGGACAAAGCCGGATCATTCAGGTTCCCCTTGAGAAATCAGGGACCGCAAAAACGCTACTTCTGATCGGAGATCAGGCAGAGTTCGACAATACCTGTCATCTGGTGATCGACGAAGTTCAACAACTGCGAGTCGTTTATCTGGGACCAGAAGAAAAGCAGACCGGCCCCAATGATCCTCGATTCTTTCTGTCGGCCCTCTTTTCTCAAACCCCTTCCAGAAAAGTCGACATCATCGACTGGCACACCGGCCCCACTCCCCCGGAGACAGAAGAGAAATCCATCTCATGGCTCCTGATCGGCGGCGAACCGGATCAGACACAAACCACATGGATTCACAACTGGATCGCCAATGGCGGAACGGCACTGTTTGTTGCCCGAAACAGCAATCAGGCGGCCGCACTGTTTGACATCCTGCGAATCCCGGCCATGACCGTGGAAGAAGCCGAGATCTCTAATTATGCGATGATGCAACAGGTGGATTTCACCTCTCCGATCTTCCAGCAATTCAACGATCCCCGCTTCTCCGACTTCACTAAAATTCATTTCTGGAAGTACCGCAAACTTCCCTCCGACGCGCTGCCAAATGCCAGAACACTGGCATCATTTGACGATGGCAGCCCGGCACTGATCGAGATGCCGATGGGAAAAGGAACGTTGCATGTTCTGACATCAGGCTGGAATCGCGACGACAGCAACCTCGCCCTGTCCAGCAAGTTTGTCCCCCTGATGAACGGACTGCTCGAACAGGCGGCTCCCGTCCAGAACCTGCGCTACCAGCACACAGTTGGCGATGAGATTCCACTGTCAGAACTGGGGATCGATTCACACGAAATCCATCTTCTGCAAGGTGACCGGCAACTCAAACTGCCAGCAGACGGAACCTTTCGATTCGATCGTCCCGGCTGGTTCCGGTTTGGAGGAACGGAGGAAGAACTCGCAAAAGAGACAGCCGTTCAGGTTGCGGTCAACCTCCCCGCCGAGGAATCCCGTACCGATCCCCTTCCCCTTGATCTGCTGACAGCTCATGGGGTGAAACTGGAACAAAGCGCACCGTCTCAAACATCCTCTGTAGAACTGACTCCGCTGCAGCGCCGGCAATTAATGAACACCGAACTGGAATCGCGACAACAATGGTGGCGCTGGCTGGTCGTCGCGGCCTTACTGGCACTCGTAACGGAGTCGTTACTCGCCACAAGACGAAGAAATGCGATCACGGCACTGGCCTCAACCCCATAAATTCCATTTCCCGATCACATGGGAGGGCGAGGCTCCTGCCGAGCCGCAAACGAAAGAAAGCGTTCTCTTACTTGCGGCTCAGCAGGAGCTTCGCCCTCCCGGAAGAAATCAGATTACAGTGGACATCGACCTGAACCGCTTTATATGATGAGGAACGACGTTTCAATTCCGTTGAGGTGATTCCTCTGACATGGTTTGTTCGTCCAAAATATCGTGCCGCATTGTGCCCTTTATTCTGGGTTTGGGATGAGCACTGAGTCCCAGCCTGCAGCAATGTGATCTGCCTGCCGCGATGAAGCCCGGAGTGAATCTCACTCCTGCTCCCGCCCCTGATGCCATCGTCTCTCTGCAAGAGGCTACAAATGACCCTCCCGACGCGGGCCGCGGATCTCATTCAGTGCATCCCACGAGACTCCCCATGACCAGTAAACTCCCTCATCTGACCGGGTTTCTGCTCTTATTGATCGCTACTGGAGGACAATCCTTTCAGACTTCCTCACTGGTGGCCGCAGAGAAAGTCGCCTCAGAGAAAACGATCGACTTCAACCGTGACATTCGCCCTATTCTCTTCAACAACTGCATCAAATGTCATGGGCCGGATGAAGCAGAACGTCACGGAGGAGGAGACCATGGTTTACGGCTCGACACCTTCGAAGGAGCCACTGAAGATCTCGATGGATCTGCCGCTGTCACTCCCGGAGACCCTGACAAAAGTGAATTGATTGCACGCATTACCAGTGACGACCCCGATCTCGTCATGCCTCCGGCTTCTTCAGGAAAGAAGCTGACCGAAGGCGAAGTCACCCTGCTCCGCCGCTGGATCGCAGAAGGAGGCACGTTCTCCAAACACTGGAGTTACTCCAAACCGGCTCGTCCGGAGTTACCGGAAGTTCGTCAGACAGACTGGCCGCGCAACCCGATCGACCGGTTCATTCTTTCCCGGCTCGAACAGGAACAACTCCCTCCCAGTCCTGAACTGGAACGAGCCGCTCTGGCCCGACGTGTCAGTCTCGATCTCACAGGACTTCCTCCCACTCGGGATGAATTGGAACGGTTCCTCACAGACCAGCGAACAGATGCTTACGAACGGTTCGTCGACCAGCTTCTCTCCAAGCCTGGCTTTGGAGAGCACTGGGCTCATCAATGGCTCGATCTCGCCCGATACGCGGATTCCGCAGGGTATGCAGACGATCCGGCACGCATCATCTGGCGGTATCGGGATTACGTCATCCGGTCTTTCAACGAGAACAAGCCCTTCGACACGTTCACCATCGAACAGATCGCCGGAGACCTGCTTCCCAACCCGACGACCGATCAGATCATCGCCACGGCGTTTCACCGGAACACGATGACCAACAACGAAGGGGGAACCGACGACGAAGAATTCCGCAATGTCGCTGTTGTCGATCGAGTGAACACCACCTTCTCTGTCTGGATGGGGACGACCATGGCCTGTGCGCAGTGTCATACCCACAAGTTCGACCCGATCACACATGCCGAATACTTCGGGATTTTCGCGATTCTCAACAACACCAAAGATGCAGACAGACGTGACGAATCCCCCCTTCACTCCGAGTTTCTGCCGGATCAGATCGCTCAACGTGAACGTGTACAACAACAGCTCAAAACCGCCAAGGAAGAACTGCATCGTTCGA
>DATMFC010000223.1:0-8963 GCA_035556335.1 Planctomicrobium sp.
AGATCCGACCAGGAACCGATCAGCAGAAGCCCTGGCCATACACCCAGCCGTCATGGATTTTTACATCTCGTGAACTTCCCAGGATTCCTGATGCGGACATCCGGTTCGTTCGTGGTGACGTTCTTCCGGTATACGAAGCCATGGCAGCCGAGACGGAAGGGAAGAATCTCTGGATTGTCGGAGGAGGGGAACTGGTTGGACAATTCCACGATCGAGGACTGCTTGATGAGATCATCGTGACCATCGCGTCCGTCACACTTGGAGGTGGGGCACCTCTGCTTCCCCGAAGAATTGTCTCTCCTCCACTCCGGCTGATCTCGGTAAGGCAAATCGGAGCAGACTTCGCACAGCTGATTTATGCAGTGCAGAAACCTGATGTTCCAGGCTTTCAGTAGGTCTTGTTTGTCGGCCAATGCTCGCGCGCTTCGTCATGTCGACTGGACTGTCGAAATCCCAGAGGGGTTTGTCCGACTTCCTTTTTGAAAGCAAAACAAAGTTGTGCCGGTCCGCAGAATCCTGAAGACTGAGCAATCTGCTCGACCGTTTGTTCCGTCGCAATCAGAAGTTGTTTCACCCGATCCAGTTTGATTCTGCGGATCTCGTCCGCAGGAGTACGGCCGAGAATCTTCTGGAATCGTTGTTCCAGAGAACGCCGGGAGACAGAGCTCATCCGAAGAATATCCCCGACTTGAATTCCAGTATGAGCTCGTTCCCGAATGAATCTCAGCGCTGCATGAAAAACCGGATCATCGACAGCCAGCATTTCTGATGACTGCTGTTCAATCACATATAACGGCGGAATGAACTCCGTCGTCAACGGCGGCTCCTCTCCTCTCAATAACGTCTCGAGAACACGGACACTCGCCATCCCGATACGCTCACTTGCCAGAACGATACTGGAGAGCAGCGGGTCAGAAACGTTGCAAAGAAGATCATCGGTGTCCCCGGCGAGAATGGCGATTTCTTCCGGTACAAGAAACCCGGCCGCGTTACAGATTTCCGTCAACTGAATTCCGGGATGTGGGTCGGCAGCGAAGATCGCAAGCGGTCGTGGCGCGTTCTCCAACCAGACCTGCGTCTGCTCCTGTAAGGAATGCCAGCCGCGTCTGGACGACGGGATTCGGAAAATTTCACAGGGAAATCCTGCTGAAGTCACCACGTCATGAAACAACCGACCGCGATGATCCGAATATCTCAGGCTGGGAGGTCCATAATAGGCAAAGTGACGAAATCCCCGATCGCGGAAGTGTTCAAACGCCATCTCTGCCCGTCTTCGGTCGTCGGTTTGCACACGGTACCAGCCGGGACGGGTTTTCTCCCAGGATGAGACATTGACCGTCGGGAGTTCCAGCGAACAGACATGATCGGCGGTCTTATCGTCTCGAATGGCTCCAATCAATCCATCCCCTGTCCAGCTTCGCGGCACGCGTAATCGCCATTGATCGTCACGAGGAGCAATGAGCAAATCCCACGGGAGAAGATGACGAACTGCCGAAGAGATTCCCCTGATAATCCCCCGTCCCCAGCTATCGCCGGGATCGATGAGCACAACGATTCGCTTGCGGTTGAATCTCTCGGAAGAACGAGTCGTCGGCATGGCCATCAATCTCTGAAACGTACAGGATCGCGTTGCGCATCTTCGATATCAGAATGCGCGTTTTCGAATTGTATGCCAAGTTGAAATTGGTAGATTTAATAAACAATTGAGGAATTTCGCATGTGCTTCTGCGGTTGTCTCTCACACATTGATTCTCTTCCTGGTCCGTTCGGACCAGCAATCCGCGATCCCTTCATCAAGTGAGGTTCTGATGTATCACTCTCCGATTCGCAAAACCGGATTTACATTGATTGAACTGCTGGTTGTCATTGCCATCATCGCCATTCTGGTGGCTCTGCTGCTCCCCGCGGTGCAACAGGCACGTGAGGCAGCAAGACGAAGCCAATGCAAGAATAACCTGAAACAGCTTGGACTCGCGCTGCATAACTATCATGACACCCATCGTGTGTTCTGCCCTGGGGCCGTGGCAACGGTGTCCACAACCGGTACTAATTGGTGCGATGGGCCCAACTTCAGAACTGGCCGTGCCCCTTGGACAATTTTGTTACTTCCCTATCTGGAACAAGCTATCAGGTATCAGGAATTTAACTTCAATCAAAATTTCACATTGTTTGCAAGCACAGATCCGGCAACCACAACATATCACGGAAGCACGCAAAATCACGCCGCCTGGCAGAAAGCAGCGATCCCGACATACAAGTGTCCTTCGGATACGTTAGCCGGCGCTGAACCCGTGACGCTCAGCTATCGTGGTGTTCAAGGAGGAGGAACTTATGATTGCGGAAATGCAAACCGGCGTTACTTTGTGAATGGATTACTCTATGTGAACTCGAAAATTAGCTTTAGAGATGTCATTGATGGCACATCCCAGACTTTTCTAGTCGGCGAAAGTCACTACAGTTCGACACCTGCTAATAGTATCAACGGATTCTATGGCGGCTGGGCGTCAATTCCCAGTCTCAATGCGAGCACTGGTTACCGCCTCGCAAACATGGCAGCTGCGTTTGGAGGCATCAACTCGGCTCCAATCAATCCGCTCACAACTGATCCCCGTGATTACCAATCGCACCACTTTGGCAGCTTCCACACGGGGGGGTGTCACTTTCTGGTGGCAGATGGATCGGTCCATTTTTTGAGTGAAAATATGGATAATGCCACATTCAATTCTCTCGGAATCCGTGACGATAGCAAACCACTCTCCGGATTAGGATTCTGATCGATGGATAAATGTCCTCTCAAATATCCAGGCTTTCCAGAGCACTGTCAATCAAGTCGTCGGTCGTAGGCACGCCTCCAGCAAGATGACTGCCGATCCTCGTTTAAGGATACACGATGAAGAGGATGTTGAATATTTTGAGACTGCTGGCGATTCCACTGTCGCTTCTAACCAGCGTCGGTTGCTTACAAAAAACAGGCGATCTCGTCCGGTTTCCAATTGATGGCACTGTCACTTTTGGTGGCCAACCTGTCCGCTATGGGACCATTATGTTGAAGCCAGATCCAGAGAAAGGAAACAAAGGACCGGCATCGTCGGCGATCATCGAGAATGCAAAATTCAGTATTCCAACCAGCCGGGGAGTAGTCGGAGGATCATATATTGCTCAGATCACCGGCTACGATGATTCCGCCATGACGCCAGACAATCACCTGAGCGAACAAGCCAAACCCTTGTTTTCCAACCATGAAATTTCCGTTGAACTTCCAGACGGGAAGTCAACGCAAGTCTTTAACATCCCCAGCCTGAAACGGTAAGGAACGATCAGATGACGAATTCCCGAAAGGCAATTCATCCGATGCTAATCGCGTTTCAGATATATTCAAACATATCCTCTTGTTTACACAGCATTTCTCGCTGGAAGTTGTCATTTCTTGTCGTGATCGTCTTTTCAGCAGAATGCAGGATAGAGGCCGCAAATTTTGTTATAGAAAACGCTGCTATTTATGACGGCTCTGGATCACATCCGATTCAAGGCCATGTCGCAGTCGAAGACGGAAAGATCATCTCCGTTGGTGAGGGAGTTGGACCGGATGCAGAATGGCGTATTGACGGTTCAGGCCTTGTTGTTTCTCCTGGATTTATTGATCTGCATACACATAGTGATTCCGGAATTGTCTCTTCAGACACACGCAGTGCCGTGAACTATCTATTGCAGGGATGCACCACTTCCGTCACCGGCAATTGCGGCATGGGACCGATTGATGTCAAGAAATTTTATGATGACGTCGATTCTGTCGGGGCAGGCACGAACGTTGCGCATCTGCTGCCACAAGGGACACTTCGCTTACAGGTGGTCGGCAATGCAGACCGTCAGGCAACCAGCACCGAACTCGCTGAGATGAAGCGACTGGTTCAACTGGGAATGAAACAAGGCGCCTGGGGAATGTCAACAGGATTGATCTACACCCCCAGCACCTATGCGAACACGACGGAATTAATTGAGATCGCGAAGGAAATCGCAATCGAGAACGGAATCTACGCAAGCCATATTCGTGGTGAAGAAGGAGGACTGGTCGACTCAATACGGGAAGCAATTCAAATCGGTCAGGAAGCTGGATTACCTGTTCATATTTCACATTTGAAAGTCAAAGGAACGCCGAATTGGGGAACATTGCGACTGGCAATTGATCTGATCGAACAGGCTCGATCATCAGGTACCAGAGTGACAGCCGATCAGTATCCCTATACCGCTGCAAGCACGTCACTGGCGGCCACGGTTTTCCTTCCCTGGGCTCTGTCAGGTGGAATTGAGCAATTAAATAAACGCTTGGATGATCCTTTAATCGGAACACAGATTCGCGCAGAGGTTTCAAATAGTCTGAGTGTGAAGGAACAGGGAAAACAAATTGTCATTGCACAATATCAAAAGCGTCCTCAATGGGTTGGAAAACATCTTAAGGAGATTGCCGATAAGGAGCAGACCACTCCCCTTAAAATCGTAGAAGAGATCATGCGTAACGGAGGGGCTCAAATTGTCAATTTCGCAATGAGCGAGGAAGATGTCAGGTTGGCCATGACCTATCCCTGGGTCGCTACGGCATCGGACGGCAGAGTGATGATTCCGAATGCGAATCGTCCCCATCCTCGAAGTTTTGGAACGTTTCCCCGAAAGATTGGTTATTACTCATTGCGAGAGAATGTGCTTCCACTGGAACAGGCGATACGCAGTGCGACTGGACTTCCGGCAGACATACTGGGGATGACGGATCGAGGATATCTGAAACCTGGTCAGATGGCTGATATCGTCCTGTTTGATCCGAAAACATTTTGTGACACCGCAACGTTTGTGAATCCATATCAATATGCAACCGGTGTTCGGTATGTCTTTGTGAATGGTGTCCCTGCTGTCTATAACGGAGTCCCCACCGGAGCACTGGCAGGGAAAGCATTACGTAAATTAAAACATCAAGAGAGAGAATAATTAGACTGGAGAACGATCATGTCGAGTGTCGTCGCTGAACCTGCTGCTTTAACAACATACGATCCGATTCTGAATTATCATCGCATTGTCATCCTAGTCGGAGATGATGCTCCGCTGTCAAACTGTAAAACAGCAATGAGCTTGTTACGGTACCGGGAAGCCGATTGTCTGGCGGTGCTTGACACAGCGCATCACGGGAAAACGGCTCAGGAGCGTTATGGCACCGGCGGAAGTATTCCGATAGTCCAATCCCTGGCAGAGATCGAGGCTCCTGATGCATTGTTTGTTGGAATTTCTCCGGCGGGAGGAGAAATGTCTGAGCCACTTCGTACGTTGATTGCCGAGGGAGTCCGCCTGGGACTGGACGTCGTCTCTGGCCTGCATGACTTTCTATGTGATGACGAGGAACTGAGAGAAATCTCACAGAGAAGTGGAAGTCTTCTGATCGACGTACGGAAGAATTTTCATCATAAAACCGCTCAAGGGGCCTCCTTTCGTCCTGACTGTCTGCGAATTCACGCAGTCGGACACGACTGCAGTGTCGGTAAAATGGTAACGACACTCGAACTGGAACGAGGATTAAAACAGAGAAACCATGATGCTAAGTTTCTCGCGACAGGACAGACCGGAATTATGGTTGTCGGCAACGGCGTTCCCGTCGACTGCGTCGTTTCCGACTTTGTTAATGGAGCAGTAGAAGAACTCGTTCTTCAGAACGAACAGCACGATATTCTGCTTATTGAAGGGCAAGGGAGCATTCTCCACCCGGCATTCTCTGCCGTCACCTTAGGTTTATTACATGGCTGTGCTCCACAGGGACTCATCCTTTGTTATGAAGCGGGACGTCCGTATGTAAAAGGGATGCCGCACATTCCATTAAAGTCATTAGAAAGATACCGGGAACTTTATGAGTCGCTGGCCTCCGAGCGGTGTCCTTCTGAAGTGATTGGGGTGGCCATGAATGGTCGGCATATTACACCGGATCAGGCGGAACGAGAGAAGAAGGATGTGAGTGCCAGACTCGGATTACCGGTCTGCGACGTCTATCGCGACGGGGCAGATATCCTGGTCGATGCGGTGTTGCAGTTAAAGGAAAGGCTTCTGGCGTGAAACTCTCCTGGCACAGGGCCACATTGCCGTTGAAAGATCCCTTTACCATCTCCCGGGGAACCTTATGTCATCAGCAAAGCCTGATTGTGAGTCTTTCCGATCGAGATGTCATCGGTTATGGAGAAACGACCTGTAACACTTACTATGAACACACATATGATTCATTAGAAGCATCTCTCAGGAAGATTCAGGAACAGATCGGTAAAATTGAATTACTTTCTCCGATTGAGTTCTTCGAACGATGTCAGGAGATCATTCCGGACGACCGATTTGCCCTCTCGGCTGTCGATGGTGCGTATTACGATTTCTATGGAAAATATCATCACTTATGGACAACGGAGCTATTAGGGATCTCATCGACTCATCGGATTTGCTCCAGTTATACGTTAGGGATCGATTCAATCCCGGAGATGATCCGTAAGCTACGGGAACAACCAGACTGGCGTGTTTATAAGATCAAACTGGGAACCTCACGAGACATCGAAATTGTCCGCGCGTTACGGCAAGAAACGGATGCTGTGATTCGTGTCGACGCGAACTGTGCATGGAGTGCCGGTCAGGCAATTGAAAACTCTCACCTGCTGGCAGAACAGGGAGTTGAGTTTATTGAACAACCCTTATCAGCAACCGCACCTTCTCGCGATCACCGTCAGGTCTTCGAGCAATCTGCTCTGCCGGTGTTAGCGGATGAAAGTTGTCGTGTTGAAGCCGATGTCGAGAAATGCCGGGGACTTTTTCATGGAATTAATGTGAAGCTTTGTAAATGCGGCGGCCTCACTCCAGCGGTGCGAATGTTGCGGCAGGCAAGAGAGTGGGGAATGAAAACGATGGTCGGCTGTATGATTGAATCATCTGTCGGAATTTCAACAGCCGCTCAATTGCTGCCCTTACTTGATTACGCCGATCTCGACGGAGCCACCCTGCTTGCAACGGATCCCGGTCACGGTGTTTGTATTGAGAACGGTCATGTCACCTTCAACTCGGGATACGGAAGTGGAATAGAGCTGGTGACATCTCGTTGATTTCGGCCGCCCCAAAAATGTTTCCCGACTTGGAATAAAGAAGCGATATGGGAGCGAATCTCCAAGGATGATTCGGCTCTGCCTGGAACAAGTCATCAATGTGACACAATGACACAGTTGGTCGTGCAGCGAACGCTCTGCCAGCATCAATGCTGATGCCTGCGGCAACGAGGTCTTCCAACTCAGCGCATAAAAAACCCCGGGAGGAATGCTCCGCCCGGGGTTATCTGTTCAGCTCAACAGTTATTCGTCTTGCGACAAATCTGAAAGCGACGGGACGTCTCCGAGAACGTGCCCATTTCCTCCGGTGAGATTCCCAAGCAGACCTTCCCCTTCGTTCAGAAGTTCACGACGAGCCGCAAGGATTCGTGCATGTTCTTCTCGAAGTTCCTGCTGGGCTTCCGGACGAATACGGACTTCCGCACTTTGATGGGATTTGAACCCGGTTCCGGCTGGAATCAGGTGCCCCAGAATGACGTTTTCCTTCAGTCCGACCAGGTGATCCGACTTTCCGGCCAAAGCCGCTTCCGTGAGAACCTTAGTGGTTTCCTGGAAGCTCGCTGCCGAGATGAAGCTTTCGCTTGAAACGGCTGCTTTGGTAATCCCGAGCAACTGTGTACTGGCACTTGCCGGACGTGGTTTGGTGAACTTGATCGGAGAGCCACCATCAGATTCGATCTGTTCGTTGACTTCCTCGATCGTTTCCATCGGAACGACGTCACCAATCTGGAATTCGGTATCACCAGGATCAGTTACACGGACACTTTCCTGCAACTCCCGATTAATTCGACGGAATTCCCATTTGTCGATCACAACGCCTGGGAGCAACTCGGTATCACCGACGTCGTCGACACGAACCTTACGCAACATCTGAGAAACGACCAGCTCGATGTGCTTGTCGTCGATTCCCACGCGCTGGGCACGGTACACGTTCTGAATTTCGTGCAACAGGTACTGTGAAACGGCTTCTTCTCCACTGACGCGAAGAATGTCATGAGGAACCAGCGGGCCACGCACCAGAGCGTCACCGGCTTTGACCAGATCGCCGGAGTGAACCAGAACGTGCTTACCGTGAGGAATGACGTGCTCCACGTCGGTTCCGTCGGCACCGTGAACAACGATGACTCGTTTTCCACGCTTCCGTTCTGCAACGTGTTCGACTTCGCCGTCGATCTCAGCAATGATCGCCGGATCTTTCGGTTTACGGGCTTCAAACAGCTCGGTGACTCGCGGCAGACCCCCGGTAATATCCTGCGTTCCAGCCGCTTCGCGTGGCTGCTTGGCAAGAATCGCACCGGCGGAAATCTGATCCCCTTCTTTAACTTCCAGGTTTGCTCGTTCTGGAATGTAGTAGTAATCCAGAATTTTCCCTGTGCTGTCTTCGATAATAATCTGTGGGTGCAAGTCCCCTTTATGCTCGATGACAGTTCGTCGAATGTGTCCGGCAGCATCCTTCTCGGATTTCACCGAACGTCCTTCGACCAAGTCTTCGAACCGGATCCGTCCCCCGATTTCCGCCAGAATTGGAACCGAGTGCGGATCCCATTGACAGAGTACCTGACCAACGGCAACGGACTCGTCTTCTTTCACCATCAACACCGCACCGGCTGGAACGCTGTATTTTTCCAGCTCCCGGTCTTTCGGGTCGATGATGATAATTTCCCCTTGTCGGGCGAGAACGATGGAGTGACCTTCAGCGTTCACGACACTACGAATCCGGGCGTATTTCACACGACCCGCTTTTCGACCACGCAAATCAGACTTCTCAACGTCTGACTGAGCCGCTCCCCCGATGTGGAACGTTCGCATCGTCAACTGCGTTCCGGGTTCACCGATACTCTGCGCGGCGATGAT
>DATMFC010000224.1:0-1824 GCA_035556335.1 Planctomicrobium sp.
CAACCTTCTGAATCAGAAGGGTTGGTCCTGGTAGATCCTCAACAATGACTTCGGAAATCGTGTTGATTGGCGGCGATTGATCAGAGCTTGTGATGAATGTGTTACGAATGGTGCTGCCAACAACCGCGTCCGTTGGAATGGTGAATGTAAGGGTTCGGGTAATCACCTCATTCGCCAGCAGGACAGGGATCGTCTCGTTCAACCCCAGCAGAGCATCCGTCAGCACGACATTCGTCTGCGGGAAATTGCGCAGATTCATCACGGTCAGCGTATACGTGATCGTATCGCCAGGTGCAGCCGAATTGCGGTCCGGAAGCTTCTGAATGAGCAGTGCAGGTCCAGGAGGCGCTACCACGACGACCTCGTTAATCGTTTCTTGCTGCTGTGTTTGATCAGAGAGGACGAATAACACATTCGAGATAACGGCACCGGGCTCTGTATCGACCGGAACGGTGAACGAGATCGTTCGAGTGATCGTTTCGCCTGCTTGCAGGACAGGGATCGTTTCGTTAAGCCCAAGCAGCTCATCGAACAGCGTCACATTGGTCTGTGGAACGTCGAGCAGATTCGTTACGGTTAATGTATAGATGATCGTATCGCCTGGTTCTGCTGCCGCAAGGCTCGATTGTTTCAGAAGCGACAGGCCGGACCCAACTACCGTAACTTTCGATTCGGCTTGCTCTGGGCTCGTTTGATCCGATTGAACGGTGACAATATTCACAATATCCGAACCTACTGGAGTATCGCGAGGTACGGTGAATGTGAACACATGCTCCTGGACTTCTCCTACTTGAAGGATTGGCACTAAGAAGTTGATCTCTAGGAACGGATCGAAGATTGTAATGTTGGTTAGCGGCGTATTCCCTATATTTTCTAATGTAATGATGTATTGAATCGTCTGTCCAATTAACGCAGTAGGTGTATCCGCGACCTTGCGGATTCCTAGCCGCGGATCTACGAGCACGGTCACCTCTGCGCTGTCGAATACGGGCTCACCGACCTGATCCGCAAAAGCGATTGCCGTATTGATAAACGTATGAGGCTCGATCTCGAACGGAACGAAGAAGGGCACATTGAACTCGAGCGCTTCCCCGACGCCAAGTACAGGGAAATGGAAGCTCTGTCCGGTGAGATCCTCGAATACTTGGATGTTCGTAAGCTCCGCATTCCCTGTATTGCGGATCGTAATCGTATAGTATACAACCTCGCCTGGGGAAACAAAATTCCGGTCGGCCACCTTCGTGATCTCCAGCCTAGGGACAGGCAGCACCTCGACCGTTGTCCCGATTTCTTCAGGATTAGGCAGATTGTCAGCCGTAATCGTCAGCGTATTGACAATCGTGACGCCAGCCTGCGCATCCGAAGGAATGACAAACGGCAAATCGAGGATGACCACTTCTCCGGGTGCGATGATGCTCCAGATATGGTTTAGTCCAAGGAGCGGATCGATAAGATGGACATTGACGAGATCGGCATCGCCTTGATTCTCCAGTCTAATGGTAAAGACAACGGTCTCTTCCGGTCGTGCCGCAGGCGGGTTTACGGTTTTGTTCGCAACTAAGAAAGGGGTACCTGTAACAAGAGTTTCTGTTTCGGTTTCAAGGGGTTCTCCGAATTGATCGGAAGTGACCAACACCGTGTTTCTGAATAGGCCGAATGGAAAATCAAAGGGAACGACAAATTCAAAGTGTAGCACATGGACAGCAAAAGGAGGAATAAACGGTATAATTTCATCAATGCCGAGCTGCAAATCACGTACGTGCACATTCGTGAGTGATGCCGCACTAGGGTTCTGGATCTCGATGGTATAGGTCACGGTTTCAC
>DATMFC010000225.1:0-14868 GCA_035556335.1 Planctomicrobium sp.
ATGTGGTGGACTTCCGAAATTGGATGCACCGGGAAAAGAAGCAGGCAATTGCCAGCATCAATCGAGCCTTGGTCCTGACTCGGAAGTTTTTCGACTGGGCTGTTCAGCAAGGAGCGATCGAGTTCAATCCCGCCAAAGCGGTCAAAGAACTTCGTTGTCAGCAGCTGGCTCCCAAGGGACTTGATCGGGCGGACGTGCGTCGATTACTCCGAGAGGTCGAGCTTCGTGAGGACCTACGTGCGTCAGCCATCTTCCACCTACTCCTCTACACTGGCTGCCGAGTCAGTGATCTGGTCCATCTGGAATTGACCGACCTGATGATCTTGGAACGCTCGGGAATGGTGGTGTTCCGGTAGTAGCAGTCTGAATCAAGAGTACGGAGAGAAGCTGAACACATCAGGATTCAATCGGTTTTCTGCATGGTCATTCCAATTCCTGGAGACCCCTCCTCCGTTTCGAATGCTGTCGGACGAGGGCTTTTCTTGTTCTCGTCGTTATAGGAGTAGCAGATTTTCAACGTGTCGCCGGTGATTTCGAAAATCCCTTTAAGGACGACAGACTGCCCCTTACCTCCTTTCACGAACTTTCCCTCGAAGTCGATGGCGTTGGTTCCTTCCTCTGGAATCAGCTTCAGCTTGCCGGTGATCTCATATGAGATGGTAGACAGCGAGAATCGGTCTCCATCAACTTTTAACGTCTTTTTCTTTTCCTTGACTTCCGCTTTTTTGATTCTCTTTCCTCCGGCTTCTTCAGCCATCATGAGCCAAATACCTTGGAGCGGCTTTACTTGTTCAATTGAAGCGCCTCCGACTTCAATTCTGGTGACGATTTCCAGCATTGATTCGTAGGAGATTGTGACGGGTTGTCCTGGAACAATTTGCTTCAGAGACGCTACTTCTCCATCGACGAGGATTTCGGCTTTCTTGGCGACTTCCAATTTGAGGTCTTTGATCTTGGTTCCGACCGTCACGACTCTCTCGTCTATATCGACAGATTTGACTATCACGTCAATCGTCAGAATGTCGGCTTTGACTGGAACAGAGAGAAGGAGGAGAGGCAAAAGGAGAAAGACCTGTTTCACACTCGTTTGTGTCATAGATTACGCCTTGTTAATTTGACCAAAGAGATTGATAGCCTTCTGGTCAGTCTGCGTCCCGTTTGAAGACATAAAAGACTCCAGGACTTCTTAATTCGCCGTTCGTTTTGAATTCGATAGGTCGCACTGCCTGTTGATCACGTTTGTGGAGGTAGCAGAGTTTCAGTTTGTCGTCGTCCAGTTCATAGATGCCAATCCACTCTGCTGCATCTCCGGTGGGGCCTCTACCAATCCAGTCAAAGGTTCCCGTCATGGCATTAATTTCAAATCGTCCGGTGTAAGTCCCCTCTGTTCCGGCAGATGTCCACCACATCGTCAGCAAGTTCCCTTGAACCGTGAAATGTCGGTTCTGTTTGCGGAGGTCTGTCTTTTCGAAAGGACGTCCCATTTCTTCTGCGGACACGCAGATCCAATCTCCCTGCAATGCCTTCATGGCTTGATTGTTTTTCTCTTGCACTCTCTTGCCTTGGTCATCGATTGAGACAGCTATTGCGGTTTCGAGGTAGTCGTTATAGGTCACCGATGCAATCATCCCGACTTTGATCTCAGAGAGCGGCACTTGTTTACCGTCCAGAGTGAGAGTGGTTTTTCGGACCACATCGAAGGTAAAGTCGCCGACAGTGATTGCTTTTTTGTCGGCATCAACAGCGGTCACCGTCCCCGTCATTGTTTGTTCAGCCGCAAACAGAAGACCGCTTTGGAAGCAATCCGAATACTGCGAAAGCAAACCCCAATCGACTCATCCAAGTAGTCTTGCAGGGCAATGTGTCCTCGTGCTTTCTGGGAGAACTGATGCCACTTATCAGCTCGCTTAGAGGGAATCAGGCGATGCCATTCAGGGCTGCCTACCGTGATGTCAACGATCCTTTCCCCGTTCAACCAATGTTCAATATGGTTATCCTGAACCAAAATCCTGCTCTGGTTGAACTGACCCACTGGTTTCAATGCATGGGATTCGACGCCGACCAGCCCTTGCATGGCACCCGCTCGAAGGAAAGGTTCATTTCTCACTCGAAAGCTGCGATTATCAATCACTTGGTATTCCGCACCACTGACAGAAGCTCGATCATCTCCAGGTTGGACCCGATAAAGCACGCCGCTGTTGCTGTCACGGGCAACCTTCCACTCGAACTCCAACTCAAAGTCGCCGTACTGACGCTCGGTGATGATGTCGCCTCCTTTTCCCTTCAGGCACAGCATGCCATTTTCGACAACCCATCCTGCTTTGATCGGACCGCCTGCATACGACCGCCAGCCGTTGAGCGTTTTGCCGTCGAAGAGAGGAACGAAACCGTCAGCATCCAGACCGTCAGCAGGATTGCCGCTGCTCACTTCAATCTTCGTGACAATTTCCAAGCCGGTTTCATAGGAAATGGAAATCCTCAGTCCCGGCTTGACGGCATCCAATGACGCTGCCTTTCCGTCCACCAGAATTTCAGCCTTCTTGCTGATATCCAGTTCGAGATCCTTGGTTGGTGCTTTCGAGATTTTTGCGACGGTGATTGATCGCCCTTTGACATCAATGGCTTTGACCGTCACATCAACCGTGATGACTTCGGCCTGGGCAATCTGAGGAACGACAGCAAGGAAGAGCAGCAGAACAGCAGTTCTCATGGGGATCAGACCTCATCAGTTTACGGTGTCTCGAAACGAGATGGGCCTGATGCAAAATTCCATGGCCCGAATTTGGTGATTCAGTGTAACAGCACAATAAGGATGATCAATAGACACTATCGGGAGTGTTGCGATTTCGGGAGGTTGGACGATTTAACCTTCGGGAGTCTCCCTTTCATGGTCAAGAAAAAACCGATTGTCAAACACGCCGAAATTGTCGAGCGTTTCGCAGTCCGCCTGCGGGAACTCCGCAGTAGTCGAGGGATGACGCAAGCGGAACTGGCTCATTCTGCCCGAGTGACAGCCAGCTATGTGTGGCGTCTGGAAGCCGGGAAGGTCGCACCGGGAATCGATCTTGTTCAGAGACTTGCTTCCGCATTGAATACGTCCGTCCATGAGTTACTGCCGGTTGTGGAGTCTCCCAACCCCCTTCCTGCGCTTCAGGAACAGGCACGAAAGCTCTTTGAGCAACTGATGGAAAATGCCAGCCAGGAAGATCTCTTGATGATCTGCCCTCTTCTGGCTCGTCTTGGAGAATCGCCGACAAGACGGCGATGAGTGGACTGCACACAACTCGTCCCTTCTGAATCAGTACGTTTGTACCTGTCGAGTGGCATTTCCTGTTGTGTGTGCCTGTCGCCGGGTCGTTGGTCGATTCATGATCTGTCATTTCTGTCTCCGCTGCCGTTGTCGGTCACGATTCCATGCGAGTCCTGGGGCGTAAACAATGTCGGGACGAATCGGGCCTCGGCGGGTTCCCGCATTCCTTCCCGCCATACGAGATCCAATGGATGGAGTTCGCCGTTTGCTGCTTTTTGTCGAAGATCGTCGGCGGAAAATGGCCCGTGACGAACTCCATCCCGTTGGTAAAACCAATATTTTTTCATGTGCTGTTTCCTTTGCCACATGTCCTCAAGCGGGTGCAGGACGGAGAACAGGACAAAAGAATTTTGAGAAAACAGAAATTCGCCCGTCCTGTAAATCACGGCACATCCGCTCTTGGAAAAAGAAGCTCATATCGGCGAAGATGGGAATGTCTTCGAACAGCGGAGTGAACATGGATCAGCGGGACGGGACCGGATCAACAACACAATTGGGGAAGTGGTTGGAGAGTCACCGTAACGGTGATCCTTCCGCTCAGACCCTGATTATCAATCACGCCTGCGATCGATTGCGGATTCTGGCCAGCAAAATGCTCAGGAAGCACTTTCTACGAGTCGCCCGTTGGGAACAGACGGACGATGTCGTGCAACAGGCATTGATGCGACTACATCGATCACTGGCCGCAGTTCATCCCGAATCGATCGAGCAGCTCATGGGACTGGCGGCGGTCCAGATTCGACGGACGCTCATTGATCTGGCCCGCCATCACTTCGGACCGCATGGACTCGCAAAGTTGCATCATACGGATGGTCCCCGTGTGAATGGAGAACAGCACCAGCAGGTCGAGTTACAGCAGGATGCCAGTCAACCGAAATCATTAATTGACTGGCTCGCCTTTTATGAAGCGGTCGAAAATCTTCCGGCGGAGGAACAACAGGTCTTCAATTATCTCTGGTGTGATGGCTTAACACATCTTGAAGCAGCCGAACTCTTAGGAGTGACAGAACGGACCATCCGCCGTCGCTGGCAGTCGGCTCGCATTCTCCTGCATCGGGCTTTGGGAGAATCGCCTGTATGAATCCCTCGGAAGAACGTCTCTTTAATCTGGTCGATGCGTGGGAAATGGCCTTCAAGAAGGGGAAATCCGCTTCTCCGGAAGAGCTTTGCACAGACTGTCCCGAACTCATCCCAGAACTGACCCGTCTCATTCAAGCATTGGCGGGCACTGCCTGGATGGAGATGCCGGACGATATCGACAGTGAACCGGAATTATTAATAGCTAAACAAGTTGGTCGATATCAATTACAAGAGAGGATCGGATCTGGTGGGTTTGCCGAAGTCTGGAAGGCTTATGATCCACAATTGGAACGATATGTTGCTATTAAGATTCCGAAAGACGAAGTCAGTTTTCACACTGAAAACTTTCTGGAGGAAGCTCGCAAAGTTGCGAAGTTACGGCATCCGGGAATTGTAGCGGTGTTCGATGTCGGGCAATGCGACAATCAATGGTTTATTGTTTCAGAACTGATCGAGGCGGGAAGTCTGGCGGATCGTATCAAAGTGAACCGCCCTTCTCATCCAGAAGCGATGCTGTTGGTGGTTCACATTGGCGAGGCGCTCCACCATGCCCATCAGCAAGGATTCATTCATCGGGACATGAAACCCCAGAACATTCTGATCGATGAAAATGGCAAACCGAAGATTACGGATTTTGGAGTAGCTCTCAGCGAAACACAAAACTTTGCCCAACGCTCACGCACGGCGGGGACGATGGCCTACATGTCTCCCGAGCAAGTTTATAATCGAACCCCTCAAATCGATGCTCGAACGGATATCTATAGTCTGGGAGTTGTTCTCTATCAGCTTTTAACAGGACGACTTCCATTTCATTCTGATGATCGAATGGAACTCTGGAGCATGATTGATGCTCAAGCTCCACGCACACTCCGCACCATCGATCGGTCGATTTCCATTCCCTTGGAACGACTTTGCCTCAAAGCTCTTTCCAAAGATCCTCAGGACCGGTTTTCAACGGCCCATGACATGGCCGATGAACTCCGCCTGCTGCTGATTCCCAGGACGCCGATTTTCAAACGAACAGCGGTCTTACTACTGATGTCATGCATCCTCTTCGGAACGGTCAGCGGTGCGGCCCTCTGGTGGGGGAAAAGCTGGATCGAACTGAGCCGACGGGAAGCGGTAGAACAGGCTCAGAAATCGACTCAACATGCCGCCAGCGTTCTGGAGAAAGTGCCCCATACCCTGGCGGACACGAAACGGGACATGGTCAGCGGTTTACAGCAGCAGATCGACGACGTTCCAGACAATCCCAACGCAGCGACCAATCCCCCGGATCAGATCGTCAGACGAGAACTCTCCAGGGTTCAGAAGACGATTGAGAATCTCCCCGACCTCTCTGGAATGACAAAAACAAAGCAGACGGCTTCGGCAGACCTGGCTGTCCAGATGGGAATCAAAGCCTTGAATGAGAGAAATCAATCCATCGCTTTGGCGGAGTTCAACAAGGCCATCCAACTCAACGACCAGCAGGCAGCGGCATGGCATGGACGAGGTGTGATTCGGTTCAATCAAGGAAACTATCCCGAAGCAGCGACCGACCTGAAACGAGCGGTTTCACTGGATTCACACAGATCCGAATACTTTAAGAATCTCGCCTTCGCCCTAGTCAAAGCAGGGGATCATGATCAGGCCGTGACCGAAATTCTCAAAGGACTCGATGAAACGAATTCAGATGAACGTCCTCAATACAAACGATTCGTCGCCCAGATTTATGATGCCCGAGCCGCTCGTTCTTCTCATCGTGGGAATCATGAAAGTGCTTTGGAAGATCTTTCAGAAGCCATCAAATGGGATGAAACCTATGCCGATGCCTATGACGATCGGGGTTCCACCTATTTTAACATGAAGATCTATCAGAAAGCTCTGGACGATTATCACTTAGCAATCCAATTAGACCCGAAGCGTCCCGAATTCTATGTCCACCGAGGCCATGCGCTAAAAGCCCAGGGGCGTCATGCGGAAGGACAGGCAGACTATGAAACCGCCCGCCGACTGGAACAAGCAAACGGCAAATAGACATTATTGAGTCAGCAAAATTCTCTCAAATTCACCAAACCCGATGACAGAACAACAAGTCAAAGAACTGTTCGCTGAATTGCTTCAACGGTACTCGACCGGCAGTCTTCTGCACCTTCTGGCAGACCTATATCGACAAGCCGCCGACGAGGCTCAGCTGTCGCATGATTCGGCTGCCTACGAGCAATGCAAAGTGGTCGAACACGCCTTGCTGGTTCTCGGGTTGGGAATCGACGCCGTCAATCCATCATGACGGTAAATCGTTTTCCGGCTTCACCCACAAGACAATTTGCCTGATCTCAGCATCTTTCGATTCAGTACATTTGTACCTGTGATCGTCGTTCCACTTCCAAAGGAGACGATCACATGCCCGCTCGATTCCCTCTCGGCCAAACCGTAGCCACTCCCGGAGCACTGGACGCTCTCGGTGATTCCAATCAATCCCCCATGGAACTTCTGTCTCGCCATGTTGCTGGCGATTGGGGAACTCTTGATGCCGAAGATCAACAAGCCAATGAAGACGCCCTGCTCCATGGCGAGCGTCTGCTCAGTGCGTATCACACCAGTAAGGGAGTGAAAATCTGGATCATCACCGAAGCCGATCGGTCCAGCACGACGCTACTGCTTCCTGATGAATATTAAGGATCTTTTTGTCTGTCCGGTTTTCCCCTCCTCCTCCGCTTTGAGATCTGACACATCCTAATCCTTACTAGAGGTTCACTGATGAACCAGAAGTTCGTTTTCAAAATCAAAACCACCAGTGGCGGCATCATCGACAATGTTCTGATTGAAGCTCGAAACATTGATGAAGCGAGATATCGACTTCAACAACGGTATCCCGGTTGCACTATCATGTCAGCTCATTCGAAATAACGTCAGTCGATTTGTACCTGTGTTACAAAATTAATAACTCAACAATTCTGTCGAAAAACCTCTGATCTGGGTCCCATCATCCTACGATGCCCTGTCCTGACAAACCCGATCTGTTCTTTTCACGGTGAAAACCATGCGATCTTGCCTGACGTTTTTGATCCTTCTGCTTGTTCTGACCCCCTTAATCGCCCAGGAAGAAGTCGGATCGAAACCAACCGGAGTCTTATCCACACTGAGAGTCGGTCAAATGGTCAATGTGAAAGAGACTGGCGAGAAATATCTCATCACGATCATTGATGGGGACGCCAAACTGCCAGTGCCGCATACAGTCCTGGAAATCGGGAATGATCTCGTCGTC
Source organism: Planctomicrobium sp. (assembly GCA_035556335.1). Lineage (GTDB taxonomy): Bacteria > Planctomycetota > Planctomycetia > Planctomycetales > Planctomycetaceae > Planctomicrobium. The sequence goes on from DATMFC010000225.1 coordinate 7,641, forward strand.
GTGAAGGATTTTACGGGGCTGAATGAGACTCGAATTCCGCTGACGTCCATCAAAGCTGTGGTTCACTTCAAAGGACGGGTGATGAAGTAATCAAATAGGGTTGCTCGGAAACGACTTTTTTCTTTTTGGTTTCTTGGTGTTTCTACACGTCTTCAGCACGAGTCTTCGGTGGAAAGGTTGGGAAAACGAGTTTCGGATTTGCACAATCCCAACAGCTTCTCGAATTTCGCCTTGGGAATCATGAGCGGCTCGTTCATAATGATCCAACTGATCTTTTCCATACAAGGGATCAGCGGCTCCGGTCATTCGATTGATCAGGTTTGACAAGCCCTCATGGCAGGGTCACCTCAGTTTGATCAATTCCGGTGAATCTTGGGGGAACACAGAGATGAAAATTCGTACTACTCGAATCATGAAAGCCACTCCCGAACAACTGTGGCCATTATTGACGAATTCCCGGATGGATGTCCCTGGATGTTTTTGTCTTGGATTGCCTCGACCCGTGGCCTGCGAACTTCCTCAGTCTGTGGGGGGTGTCGGAGCGGAACGGCGTTGCATTTCTGATCGTGGCACTGTGGTTCAGAGGATCACGAATTGGCAGCCCAGCAAGCAACTTCAATTCAGGATGATCTCAACAGACCATAATTGGGGACCCTGTGTTGAGTCGCTGGAAGAAGATTTTCAACTTGAACCATGTGCCCACGGAACTCGAATCACTCGGACGACGAACATTCAGGCTTCCGGAAACTTCAGAATCATCAAGGAGATTGGATTCTGCTTCGGACTGAAACGGGTTCATCTCTATGTCTTCAAGAATTGGCGAAGAGAGTCTGAACACAGGACTGCTTCCTCCCACATCCGCTGAGGAGGGAATTTTGCTCTATGGACCGCCAGGAGAACGGGCAAGACCCACACGTTCACTACCTCGCCAAGGCGTTACCGGGGCACACCACATTACTAATCACAGCGGAATGGTACGGAAACAATTCAGTTGGATGATGTCGAATCTGCCATTGATGAAATACTCTTCAGCGACGGTTCATTGAATTGGAAGTTATTGGGGGCAGAGAGTTCGGCCTCTCATGCCGCAGGCTGAAAGGACAAGTTGCCAATGACACTCAAACCTGTCCTCGAATCCATTTTGAAAGATTACCAACTTCCTCTGAACGGCGATCACGGTGTGTCTCACTGGGGACGGGTGCTGGAAAACGGTCTGCGGCTGGCTGAAGAAACCGGAGCAGATGTGACTGTCGTGTCTCTGTTCGCAGTCCTGCATGACTCCTGTCGCATCAATGAAGGACATGATCCAGATCACGGTCCTCGTGCAGCAATCTTTGCGAGAGAACTACGAGGGAACGTCTTTGACCTGGATGATCACCCGTTCTCACTTCTTTCCCGAGCCTGCGAAGGCCACACGCATGAGCGGACACACCCTGACATCACCATTCAAACCTGCTGGGACGCCGACCGACTCGATCTGGGGCGGGTCGGTATCCAACCACACTCTTCTCGCCTTTGCACTGAAGTCGCCAAACGCCCCGAAATTCTCAAATGGGCTGATGGTCGGGGATGCTTTCGAGTGGTTCCAGATTTTGTGATGGAAGAATGGGACATTGATTTGGGGAAGGAGACGAGGTGGTGAAATCGCTCGCTGACCTGATTGATATCGATGAACCTGCTATCGAATTCATTCGAAAATGGATTGAGTCCACAGAGAATGACTGTGTGATTCTGCCACCTTCATCGGAACGGGAATCGATCATCCTCGAAATGCAGGTCACGACGCATTCAACGATGGGATCGGTTGCTTACGAAACAGGTGGCATTCTGATCGATCATGGATGGCTTAGGTTTCTTGGATCGGGACACTTTCATCTTCGAAGAACTCTATCGGGATGGAATCAGGGACGCTCAAACGGATTTTATCTCATCGCCGATGATGTTGTTGGAGGATTTTTTGCGATTAACGGTGGTGCATTGGGCGAAGAGCGAGGCAATGTTTATTATTTGCCGCCCGACAGTCTGGAATGGGAATCGCTGAAACTCGGCTACACCGACTTTTTTCAATGGGCGTTAACAGATCGATTGGCCGAGTTCTATTCCGAACTCCGTTGGCCAAAATGGATGGAGGATGTTGCTGCAATCGATGGTGACCAATGCTTCAGTTTCTATCCATTCCTCTGGGCGAGCAGTGGTTCGGTGCAAGGGAGTCACCGGCGGGCAGTTCCGACAATAGAATCGTTTGACTTCAAAATGGATATGCTGTTGCAATTGTAGCAACCCAAAAGGGATCAAAATGGTTCGCACGAAGGCTGAAGACGATTTCGACAGAAAACTGCTTGCAGACATCGACAGTCATGGCTGGCATTTTGTTGTGATCGAAGAAGATGCAACGGGTCCTGGGTACGCTTTCTCAGTGGGAATGTTCCACTCATTCGACCACCCGGAAATCTGCCTCTTTGGCCTCAAAAACGCTCAGGCTATGGGGCAAATCATCAATGGGATTTGCGAATTGATTAAGTCTGGGCAAAGGTTTGATGATTGGTACGAAAGTGAAGATGTACTCGACAACTATGCGTGCCTGTTTCGCAGTGTCGATCCATATCATTTTACGGAATACTTCGGTTATGCCCTCTGGTTTTATGAGGGTCACCATTTCTCCATGCTTCAGTGCGTCTGGCCGGATAGAGCACACCGATACCCTTGGAATGCAAGCTTTCAGCCAGAACTGATTCCGTCACAGCCGGTACTGGCGACAAACTCAGACTGGCCTTTCCTGGAAGCAAAGAACTTGGGAGTTTTTACGACTCGTCAGGTGATCGAAGAAGGTCGTCCCGTTCTGATGGTTAATCACGATCGGGATGGCAATTGGCAATTCCTCTGTCAGACAACCAATGACACACACGACGGTCGTATTGTTTGCCTTCAAGAAATAATTGAGTCTAATCCATCTGTCACTGAACTTTCAGACCTTCCGATGGGCTGGCAAGTGGTCCGTAATTCCCCTGAGATGCCGTGGAAGCGTATCAAACAAGAAAGTGGCGGTGAGGAAGAATCATCGTGAAGGTCAATATGGAGAGTCCGGAGCGAATTGCATGTCTTCTCAATTGACCACGTATCGATGATTCCACTTCAACAGCTCCTGTTGAATTTCAGGAGGCGGTTCTGGCGTGCTCTCCGATGAAGTCGATCGAAATACCTGAAAGCAATCCTGAAGAACGGTCGCAGAGGACTCATTTTCAAATGAGAATTCAGAACATGCCAATTCGAGTTCACGACTATTCGGTTTTTCGCTCGTGTTCCCCAACTTACCGATCCAGAGCAAATTCGGGATCATGTTTGGCATTGAGATTCTTCTTGCAGGATTCCGAGACGACTGGAAATTCGTTTCCAACACGAGAGAGTGTATTCAAGTACATTGTCATCGAGAGCATCGGGATGTTGATTCCGATACCAGTCACCCCACTGGATCGCATTCCAACCTTCTTCAGCGGAAATCTGCACCTGAGCCTCGGTGTACTGCGACTGCTGACAAGCCGCTTCGGCCCATGTGGCGTGCATCATATGGAGAACGCAATCAAGGGCGTGCGACTCCCTGGAGGTACCGACGTACATAAACGGTCTTGTATAAATGTTGTTAATCGCTTGAACAATCCAATTGGCGAGACGTTGATCGGTGCCATGATCGGACTCTCTGTTCTCGGCCAATTCCACGTATCGCCCATCAGGATCTCGAACAATGGCTCGGAGTCCCCACGTTGATTGCTTTGCTTCTTGAATAATCTCCACACCGCCGGAACGTAGCGAATTCATCACTTCGGTCATGGAACGGACTCGAAATCCCAGGCGGGTGGTGGAGTCGACGTCTTCCATTGACTTCGACGGATAGATTTCCATCACCTGTTTATCGAGATCAGCAGCCCAGTGAACCGGACCGGTTCCATGTTGTTCCAGTTGGAAGGTGATGCCCAGCAGTTGATAGAAACTCATCAGCCGTTCCGGTTCTCTGGAACGTACAACAACCAGATTCAGATGTGGCTGGGGCATTTTTTTGCTCCTGAACATTTCTGAGGAAATCAACTGACTGATTCTATCACGCAATGATTTTCCCGGAGTAACCACGTACATCTTCACCATGTGCCTCATCCTTGAGCGGAAGCTGGGACATCATTGTTTCAAGATCAAACCGATAATTCATGACTGAGGGCATTGTTTGCTCTTTTGTCATTGATTGACCACCCTGCTGGTTTTTTGACTTCAAGAGATTCGTGCATCTGGGAACGGAATCGTTCCACGTACTTCTTACCATTGGGACCGGTCTCACTGAGTCGATCCCAAATCCAATCAAAAATGCTCAAATCAACTGGATGCTGAAGTTTCTCTTCGAGCCTCTTTTCGAAAGCAGACATCGCCTCGATACTGGTGTAGCCTCGATGGAAGAAAATATTCCCAGCGGCAATCCCAATCCATGCGACTCCTGATGACCAGACCTTGGTGTCAACAGCATCCGGTTTTCGTGATTCAAGGCGTGCTATCAAATCCTGAACCTGCTCCTCCTTCCAGCGGTATTGCCATGACATTACGATCTCGTAGCCGCCCCAGAGAAGCAATACGACGGTGGGAATGAGAACTCCCGCACAGTACCAGCGACCAATGCTGCCGGAGATTGTCATCGACTCGGCCCTTTGAGAAAGACGCAGTTACAATGGAGATGTTGGAGTTCACGATCCGTTTCAACTCCATCGGATGGGAATGAAAGTTTCACATCTTAAACCCTGCCTTTTCAAGCACTTTTCTCATTTCTTCAGTCAAGTGAACTGCTTGTGCTGGAGCTTCCGCCAACCCAAATTCACTTCCAAGGAATCGGATGGCATCATCAAGAGCCTGATTCGGATCTCCATCGTGAAATGAATAGTGAACTCTGGCAGTCGTGGAAAGGTTCTCTCCCAAATACATTTCATCCAAATTCCGGTCATATTTGGCGATGATCGTTGAACCCGTTTTCCGGAGATAATCCAGCCGTTTATTTCCGTATTCCTTTTTGTTCCGAGTCCACCATGTTTTCAGGCTTCCTTCGATCTTACCTCCATCAGAATTCTGAAAGACGAGTTCTCTGTCTCCCATCGTCGCCTGGAGCAGTTCAATTGATTTGTTCCAAAGCGGGTAAGAAATAACAGGTGCCCGATCCTGTTGGTTCAGCTTGTTTCTTTGGACGACGATTCGACCTGAATCCAAATGGACATCTGATTTTCTGAGTTCGGAAACATCTACATGTCTGAATCCACAATTGAGCATCAGAATCAAAGCCGTGTTGTAGGGCTTCGGAATCTTCTCCAGCGTCGTGATAAATTCCTCCCTGGTCCAAAGTTTCTTTTTCTTTTCTTCTCGTTTTCGACCCGTTCCGGAAGTCTCTCGGAAACCTGATTCTCGATTGTCAATGTTCGCAGGTAACCGGAGATCGCATCCGCTTTGGGTCGCTGCCCATCGAATGAACATCTTCACGGCTTTGAAATAGCCTTCTTTTGATGATTTTGACAGCAGTTTTCCCGTTGAGTCGGAGACTTTGGAATCAACGGTATCGTGGTATTGTTCCAGCCATTTGTCATCGATTGTCGAAACGTGAGCCTGTAGGTCCGCCCATTTCTTCAAATGAATCAGTTTGAATTGCCGGTCTTTTGCAGTCTTTTCGACGATGTATTTTCCCCCTCTTTGCTCGATTCGACTCAGGTATTTTTCAAGCCAGTAATCGATTGTTTGAGGTTCTTTCATCATCTCTTTTTTGGTCAGTCTCGATATTCGATCCTGCCATTTTTCGGGAAGCTCCCTGATTTGTCCGAAACGGGAAAGAACCCCTCCGACAACAAATTCGGATTTGAACTGATTCCCTGTGAATTCATGAAATGGGATGAGTGAAGACAATTGGGTGTCTTCCAATTTCGTTTCGATGAACGCCAGAAAAGAATCAACCTGTTCAGCAAGTTTTCGTTCCGGCTTTGGAATACCGAATTGCTGCCAGTATTTTTGGACTTGTTGAAAAAGCTCCCGGTGAGAATGCCAAACGTGAGCATTGGGACGTTTGCTGTCGATGGAAGCCTTGAGCTTCACCCAATCCAATAGAGCGTCCTGATAGCCTGCCTGGGTGAGCGGGTGATGAAAATAATGCGTCTTCCCTTCGTGCTTTTTCTTCCAGCAATTTCTTGGATTGTGAGGGGTCAATTCAAGCCGGATTCCGCTCGCTTTTGATCGTTCAGCGTAGTTCATTGTATGACCCCTTGACCGATTTTCCCGGTGAACTGTACTCCCAGTTTTGTACCCCTTTATAACGAAAAAATGGATCAAAGGGGTACAAGAAATTCACTGAATACGGGAAAAACACATAGTCTCTAGGACTGGGGGTCAAGAGGTCGTGAGTTCAAATCTCGCCGTCCCGACTATTTTTAGAAATCAGCCCTTCGGCGAGTACGTCGAAGGGCTTTCTTATTGTAGGGCATAGACTTACGTCTTCGAGCGTGCAGTTCAAAAACACGATTTCGAGGATGCGACGTTTTTCAAAGCAATCGGCGGTAAGCCATTTCTGGCGAAGGGTTTGCGAAAGTTCAAAAACTCGGCTGGCCAAGTCCGCCGTTTCGTCATGACTCCGGTCAACAGCATCCCTCTGGAGCTTGATCGAAGCCAGCCGATCGCGGAGTTCCGTTCGCTTTCTGGCGAAGTCGTCCTCGTCGAGTTCTTCCCGTAGCCGCAGGTCGAGCAGACGGTCTTGCTGGGCGACCAGCAGCGATTCCTGCCGGGTCAGTTCGGCACGCTGGGCACGAGACTCCGCCTGGGAGTCCTTCGTTTGCGAGGCGAGCACCATGCGGAACCAGTCTCGAACGGACTCGTCCTCGATCCGCATCTTGTCGAAGATTTCCAGAACCTGCCGATCCAACTCGGTCTCGGGAACGCGAGTCCGGGGGTGGTCCCCCTTGTTGTAGTAGACGCAGCGGTAATAGATGTACTGCTTCGGCCCCGCTTTGGTCTTCTTCGTCTTGATCTCGCCGGTGATGGGGTGGCCGCAGTGCCCGCAGATCATCCGCTGCCCCGCGTAGGTCAGCTCATGCGACTGGTAGATGTGGCCGCCCAAGAGTCCCTGGACGCGGTCCCAGGTGGCTCGATCGACCAGGGGTTCCTGCTTGCCGGGATACCATTGCCCGCGATACTCGATTTCACCGATGTAGGCTCGATCCTGAAG
>DATMFC010000226.1:0-4244 GCA_035556335.1 Planctomicrobium sp.
GTCTTGCCGTGCTGGGAGGCGGCATTACCGGACAGGCGGCGGCGCATCGCCTGCAGGAACTCTCTGTCGTTGCGGGGCGGCCTGTCAGCATTTCTCTGTTTGAGGCCAGTGACCGACTGGGTGGAGCGTTTGGAACGGAACGCATCGGCGACTATCTCGTCGAACGGGGGGCCGATTCCTTCATCACCAATAAACCGGCCGCTGTGAAGCTATGTCGCCGATTGGGGATGGAAGATCGCCTGATCCCGACGAACGCCCGTTTTCGCAGTTCTCTGATTCTTTCCAACGGCAAACCGGTTCCGACCCCCGATGGCTTTCAACTCGTTGCACCGGGTGATCTGAAAGCGGTTTTGCGATCTCCATTGTTGAGCTGGCCTGGAAAGTTACGAATTCTTGCCGAACGTTTTATCCCGCGTCGCACTTCGCAGGAGGATGAAAGTGTTGCCGGTTTCGTTCGTCGCCGCGTTGGAAAAGAGGCACTCGACCGACTGGTCCAGCCACTTGTCGGGGGGATTTATACCTCGAATCCCGAGCACCTGAGCGCACAAACAACACTGCAACGGTTTCTTACCATGGAACAGAAGCATGGGAGTCTCTATCGCGGAATGAGAGTCGCGTCGACTTCATCTGATTCCAAAGATTCGGCCAGTGGAGCCCGTTACGGGTTGTTTGCTTCCTTCCCCAACGGAATGCAGGAACTTCTCGACACACTTGAAGAACGCATTCGCAGCACGTGCACGATTCGAGTGTCGACACCAGTTCGTTCTCTTCGGAAAAATGCTCACGGATGGGAGTTACAAACGGACGACGGACGGGAATTGTACGACGGCGTGATTGTGGCACTGTCAGCTCCTGTGACTGCGAAACTGCTGGAGAATGTCGATTCGGAATGTGCGACTGCGATCTCTCAAATTGAATGTGCTTCAAGCGCCATCGTTCTGACCGGACATGCTCTGTCGGATGTGAAACATCCACTCGATTCGTTTGGACTGGTGATTCCCCATCGGGAGAACAGACGTATTCTCGCGGTTTCATTTCTCAGCAGAAAGTTCGATGACCGAGCCCCTGCCGGACGGGTCTGTTTAAGAACGTTTGTCGGGGGAGCAATGCAGCCGGAAGAATACAAGCGGACGGACGACGAGATCATCGAAACCGTTCTTTCTGAACTCCGCTCGATTCTCGGAGTCACCGGAACTCCTGACTTCACGAGAGTTGCCCGATACCCTCAAGGGATGCCGCAATTTCATGTCGGGCATTTGCAGCGCGTGCAGGAAATTCGAAAGAAAGCAGAATCTTTGACAGGACTCAAACTCGCCGGAAACTACTTTGAAGGAGTCGGAGTTCCGGACTGCATTCAAAGCGGAGAGCAGGCTGCGGATCAGCTTTTCCAGATGATTACTGATCCCTGACCTCTGAATCCCGACCCCTTGTATCCATCATGAGTGTATCCATCATGAGTCAACCTGAAACAACTGAACTCGCATAAGCGCGCTGAGTAAGACCTCATGGTCACAGATCAGGAACTGGCCGAACGACTCAAACAACGGGGAACCGAACTCGGGTTCTCGCTGGTGGGGATTGCCGTGGCGGCCCGTCCTGATACGTTTGATCTCTTTCGCGACTGGTTACAACAGGGCTTCCATGGAGAGATGAAGTACCTTCCCGAGAGAGAATCAGTCTACGAAGATTCTTCCGGCGTGATGCCCGGTGTGAAGACCATCATCATGGCAGCGATGAACTACGGACCGGGGCGCTCTGCCCCGAAAACCGAAACAGCAGGCACCGGTCGCATTGCCGCATATGCTCAGGGAACCGCCGATTATCATGACGTTCTCCGAAAGAAACTGAAGCAGCTTTCCACCCTGTTGCATGAGTTTCGGCCGGGAAGCAGAAGCCGGGTCACGGTCGATACCGCTCCATTGATGGAGAAGGATGTCGCGCGTCGGGCGGGGCTGGGCTGGTTCGGCAAGAATACGATGCTGATCAACAAGTATGCCGGCAGTTATTTCTTTCTTGGGGGGATTCTCACCGATTGCACGCTTCCTCCGGATCCGCGTCATGATGCGAGTCATTGTGGAACCTGTACACGGTGTCTGGAAGCCTGTCCGACTCAGGCGTTTACTGCTCCGCATGTGATGGATGCCAGAAGATGTATTTCCTATCTCACCATTGAAATGCGGGGAAAGCCGATTCCCGTCGAACTGCGCCCCGGGATGCAAGACTGGCTATTAGGCTGTGATGTCTGCCAGCAGGTTTGTCCGTGGAACCACGAAGCGACCGCACCGGAAGTCCCGGAATTTCAGCCCAGCAGTATCACACAACGGACGGCGACCGAATTTCTGTTAATGAACGAAGAGGAGTTCAAGGAGACATACAGAAAGACGCCCCTCTCACGACCGGGCGTCACGAACATGGCCCGCAATGCGGCGATTGTGTTGGGGAATCAGGGAGAAGTGAATTCGGTGACTCCACTGGGGACCGCATTGAATTCGGCCGATCCCATAGTACGAGGAGCCGCCGCCTGGGCTCTCGGACAAATCGCCACCGACGACGCCATCAAACTGTTACAACAACGCCGTGAAGTCGAAACCGATTCGGATGTTCAAGATGAAATTGAAGCGGTATTGAAATAGGAACCATGAACTTCACTCGGGTACGCCCACATGCTCTGCCTCTAATGGCATCCTATGAACGGAGCGATAAAGTTGATCAATCAGGTTTTGCAGAGCTACATTTTCAGATCGAAATTCAAGGAGTTGTCTCCTGCCTTTACATTCGCCGTGAGTTCTGAATCCTCATGGTATCTGGCCGGAAGAATCTCTTTCGCTTTCGCGGGATCGATTCCTTCTCCGCTGGTCTGGGCAGTGGTGATGCGGACGATATGGTTACCGACAATCGCTCCCTTTTGTGCTTCGGTAAAGGTGAGTTCGTAAACTCCCTGATCATCCGTCATGCCCATTGAAGGACGCCCATCGGCGGGGTAGAAAGAAACCAAGGCGTTAGCCAGTGGCTGCTGATCAAGCGTGACAATTCCGCGAACTTTACCAAGTTTTGGACTTGCCCCCCCTCCCCCGCATCCCACCAGGACGAAGGTGGCGATACATAAGGCAGGCAGAAAGTGACGCAGGACTTTTGGGGAAAAGTCAAAGTGCATGATTGGCAAGCCTGTGGGGGTGAGGGGAACGGTGCCTGTCAGCATCCGACATGTCCAGAGAACTTAAACTGTGGCCCTCTTCATCAGAAGGCCACAGTCGTGTTGGCATCATCATCAGACGACAATCTGGTGGAATCAGAACTCGCCAATGGTCTCTTCACCATCGATGGTTCCCACTGCGGCATAGGTTCGTAAGTTGATATTCTCATTCACAAACCGGACTCCCCCATCTCCCATCAGAAAGTGGGCGCCGCCGGTATGTTGACTGCTTGCATTATAAACGGTCGTTCCATTGATGATGTAATCTGTATCATTGGATTGTCGTTCAATTCGGACGCGCACCTGATACATGGCGACGTCACCATTGTTCCCATAGATCGCCGAACCAGGGTGATCGTGCCAGCCGATCCACAAGCTTCCTGCTGGGCCAGAGGATTGCTTGGCCGTCCGCTCCGCGACCAGAAATGAATTGCTCAATCCATCTGTAAAATCTTTGAAGTTCACACTTGAGTTTTGATAGAAAACGGTAGGACGGTCTGAACCGCCGTTCGTCGCAGTTGCGTTATTGGGGTGGTAGTGAGCAGAAAACGATCCGACATAGTTTGATTTTCCGAAGAAATGATCCACGGTTTCGATCGTCGCTTTCAATCGTCGGTTGAGCCCGCCTCCTGTATCAGATGGACAAATGAACGCAGGAATGACGGTTTTTGCTAACGGGGCGCTTCCTGTCCTTGTGATCGCGTCAATATCCTGCCATCGTGACTTGAAAGCTCCCGCAGTCTGCAATGCGTTAAAGAGTTGGGCTTGTTCCATTTGTGGCAGGATCATAGTACTCCAGGCGATTCGATTCGATGCGATGTCCCCAGGAGGCATCTTATTGAAGACGTCATGATAGTTATGTAACGCCAAGCCGAGTTGTTTCAGATTGTTCTTACAACTGGAGCGTCGCGCTGCTTCTCGAGCCTGTTGCACAGCCGGCAACAACAAGGCGACCAGAATTGCGATGATGGCAATCACTACCAGCAATTCGATCAGCGTAAAACCTCGACGAAAAGAAGAGTGTCGAGTGGAAGCTATTAACCGAGATGAG
>DATMFC010000227.1:0-3031 GCA_035556335.1 Planctomicrobium sp.
ATATTCCAGTGACCGTCAAGATGAGACTCGGATGGGATCGGGAACAGATCACCGCTCCGGCTCTTTCCCGAGAGTTCGAGCAACTGGGGGTCGCGGCCATTACCATTCATGGACGCACCCGACAGCAGGGCTTTCAGGGAACCACCGACCTCAATGGGATCAGAGATGTCGTCGACGCGGTGCAACACATCCCCATCATCGGTAATGGAGATGTACGGACCGTTGAAGATGCGTTACGAATGCGGGAGATCACCGGCTGTCCGGCGGTGGCGATCGGTCGGGGGGCGTTACTCGATCCCTGGATTTTCGCCAAACTCGACGACCACACTCACGACCGCCCGATTCGTGAGCCATCCCGTGACGATCAGGTTCAGTTTCTGATCGATCACTTTCTGTTCATGACGGAACAGCACGCCGAACAGAGTTGCCGGCTCTTTCGGAAATTCGCGGCATGGTACGGTCAAAAACTGGGAGTCCCCGACGATCTTGAAGACCGGTTACGACGATTCGAATCAAAAGAGGAATTCCTCGACATCGCCGGTCAAATCCGCGAACGCCACGGAGAACGTCAGGCCACCATTCCAACCGCACTTCTCAAAGTCCCCAACGGACCCGTCGAGAAGTGGTGAATCCGCCCGGAAGGGAGAGGCTCCTGCCGAGCCGCGAACAATAGGAAAGCGTTATCCCGTTTGCGGCTCAGCAGGAGCCTCGCCCTTCCGTGACTGAAGACATGTCGGTAAACGCTTTAAATTCTTCGCGGCACTGTTTAGCGTATGGATCCCTGTTTTCACTGACGAAAGAAGATTGCGATGTATGATAAACAACTGTTGTGTGACCTGTTTCGGGAACGTGCGCTGAAGTTTGGAGATTTCACTCTGGCTTCCGGAAAGAAGGCCGCTTATTACCTCGACGGCAAGCAGATCACGCTCCACTCCAAAGGACTGCAACAGGTGAGTGAAGGTCTGCTGGACCTGATCGATCTCGACAACGTGCAGGCGATTGGCGGAATGTCGATCGGGGCCGATCCGATTGTCGCCGGAATTCTTGCCGCCGCGGCTGCTCGGGGAAAAGAGCTTCTCGGGTTCCTCGTCCGCAAAGAATCCAAGGGACACGGCACCAACAAGTATGTGGAAGGTCCACTGCAACCGGGGATGAACGTCGCCATTGTGGAAGATGTCGTCACCACGGGAGGAAGCTCGTTACTGGCCGTCGATCGCGTGCAGGAGTTCGGTGCGAACGTCGTTCAGGTGCTCTCGATTATCGATCGCATGGAAGGGGGAGCAAAGAACTTCGCCGCCCGAAACCTTCCGCTTCAGTCTCTGCTCACCATTGAAGACTTCGGCCTCACGCCACCGGTGGTGGAATGAGAGAAATTCGAAATCCAAAATTCGTAACAGTTTAGCGGTCTGAAGTTGAGCTGATCCGGATGACCGCGATGGCTCGCAATCGGGGTGGCGCAGCCATACGAGACCATCGCTCACACGTTGCGGACTCCTGATCCGCCTGGGGACAGATGAGGAATCGTTCTGATTGGAGAGAGGCTCTGGGGGAGAGACTTCACGTGTGCGGCCTCTCACGGCTTCGCCGCCCCGATTGCAAGCCATCGCGGCCACCCCAGCGGCAACTTCAATCGGCTAACATGTTACCAAAATTCTAAGAACCAAAACTGGAAGAGTGTCTTTTCCCTGGTAAATCATTCGGCTTCAATGAAAAGAGATCACACTCCATAGGAGTGTGATCTCTGAATTGCTCAGATTCACTCAGCTTCTTGCTGCACTTCTTACAGCACGGCGCGAATCTTCTTCAGGAACTCGCGGTTGGAATCGAACTTGGCCAGTGTCCGGATCAGCTGATCCATGGCCTCGGTTGGATTCATGGAAACCAGGCTGCGACGCAGCATCGTGATTCCATCCAGAAGTTCTGGATCGAGAATCTTTTCTTCCCGTCGTGTTCCGGAACGGGAGATGTCGATGGCAGGCCAGATTCGGCGTTCGGCCAGATCGCGGCTGAGAACCAGTTCCATGTTCCCGGTTCCTTTGAACTCCTGGAAAATGGCGTCGTCCATCTTACTGCCGGTGTCGATCAGTGCGGTTGCACAGACGGTCAGCGAGCCCCCTTCATCGAACCGACGAGCCGTTCCGAACATCTTGCGAGGAATATCCATCGCACGAACATCGAGACCACCGGTTTGAATTTTGGTGTCGCGTCCCCCTCGCATCCATTTGTTGAACGCCCGGGCTGTTCGCGTAATGCTGTCCAGCAGGATGAAGCAGTCTTTGCCTGATTCGGCGAGACGCTTCCCTCGTTCGATAATCAGCTGGCTGATTCGAACATGGCTTTCGATATCCTGATCCATTGACGAGGCAATCACTTCACCCCGAATGGTCCGCCGCATTTCGGTCACTTCTTCCGGCCGTTCGTCAATCAGAAGAACGATCAGGTGAATTTCCGGATGGTTCTTGCTGACCGAGTTTGCAATGTCCTGAAGGAGCATTGTTTTACCGGTTCGGGGAGGAGCAACAATCAGTGCCCGTTGCCCTTTTCCGATCGGTGTCAACAGATCCATGACTCGCATCGTCACCGGGCTGGGACCGGTTTCGAGCTTGATCTGCTCGAACGGGTTGATCGCGGTGAGAGTGTCGAAGTGTTTCAGTTTTTCGTAGTCTTCGACCGGTCCACCATCAATGGATTCAATACTCAACAGGCGTGGACCTTGTCCCCGGGTTCCCGGGCCAATTTCCCCTTTGAGTTTAATCCCTTCACGAAGGTGATGTTTCTCAACAAAGGAACTGGAGATGAAGGCATCTGTTTCGCGGGCTCCGTAATCATTTTCGCCGGCACGAAGGAATCCATATCCTTTTGGATGCAGTTCCAGAACCCCTTCAATGGTTCCACTTGTTGCAGCGGGCTGAGCGGGAGCAGCATTCTGTTCGAACTTGGAGACACGGCGTCCGCGTCCTCCTCCGGGATTGCCACCACGACCACGAGGTTGTTGCTGATCGCGACGTCCTCCCCGATCTCGATTGTGGCC
>DATMFC010000228.1:0-3064 GCA_035556335.1 Planctomicrobium sp.
GCGGGGAGCGGAACGGACCCGACATGTGCCGATCATCTTCCTGACCGCCAGCAGTACGAACGATTATCAGCGCCGCTTCCGTGGCTATGAAGCGGGAGCCGTCGACTTTCTGCACAAGCCGATTGAGCCGGACATCCTGAAAAGCAAGACCGGGGTGTTCCTCGACCTGTTCCGGCAACGTCAGGAAGTGGCCCGACAACGGGACGAACTGGCTGTCATGATCGTGGAAAATAAACGTCTGCTGGAAGAAAGCCGGCAGTACGCGTACGCCCTGCAGGAAGCGGATCGTCGCAAAGATGAGTTTCTGGCAACTCTGGCCCACGAACTTCGTAATCCCCTCGCTCCGATACTCAGTGCTGTTCAACTTCTGGGATTGTCCGATGACGTGGACAAGGAAACGTCGGAAGTGCTCGAAATTATCGAGCGACAGGTGAATCATATGGTGCGACTGGTCGATGATCTGCTGGAAGTGAGCCGCATCACCAGCGGCAAGATTCAGCTGCAACTCAACCCGATCGACCTGAATGACGTCATCCGGAATGCCATTGAAACGAGCCTGCCGCTTCTGGAAGGAGGGAATCATAGCTTTTCCGTCAATCTGGATGAGACCCCCATTAAAATTGAAGGGGACATGGTCCGTTTGACGCAGGTTCTCTCCAACCTTCTCAACAATGCCGCCAAGTACACTCCGGAAGGAGGACTCATTTCTCTGACGACAGAACAGGGAGAAAACTGGGTTCAGGTCCGCATCAAAGACTCCGGACTCGGGATTCCTCAGGAGATGCTCAACAAGGTGTTCGAGATGTTCACTCAGGTGAATCGACACATGAAGCGCTCGCAGGGAGGTCTGGGCATCGGACTGACTCTGGTGAAGCGTCTGGTCGAGCTTCACGGAGGAAGAATTTCTGCGACGAGTGAAGGAGAAGGACTCGGATCCGAATTCACAATGAAACTGCCGTTAATGCCTCCCCCGCAGGAGTGAAGCATCGGAAGAGATCGAGCATTTTGAGAAATGATGAACGACGTTCCAACACGTGGGGCACATGTTCGAGCAAAAGAGGTTCTGCCCAAAGAGGTTCTGTCAAGGGGGTGTTGTTGCGAGCGGAGACAGTTTTGTCTTGAAAAAGGAGAGCCATCCCCCGATGAGCTGGTCCTTCAACTCTCTTGAACTCTGAAGTTTCTCAATCGGAACTCCCCAGTAGAATCCGAACCAGCCGCTTGTGTGAGCTTGAGAACGGTCAATGAATTCGGCGAACTCCTCCAGCGAGCATTTGAGAGGAAATGTTTCTTCGATGACGACCGGTTTGCCAACGGAAAACTGAGTCAGGGTTTCAATCGCTTCATGCAGTTTTCCGGATTCCGGGTAAAGATGAACCGAGATGAAATCGAGTTCTCCGACAACTTCAGAGGGAATAAATCCAGAACTGAGTCCAGGACGATCCAGACTCCAGTCAACCAGCCCCACTGTCACCAGATGACGCTTGTCTTCTTTGCGAATGGCATTTTTCAGTGTGATGATCCACTCTCGGGCAACGTCCGGTCGTTTTCGTCCTGCGAGGTCTAATGAAATGCGCTGAACATAATGCTTGCCTGCAAGTGCCGGCCCCAGCCAATCCTCTGCTTTTCGCTTCCCTCCCGGGACAATCGGTTCATTCATCAGGTTATAGCAGAAGACCGCAGGTGACTGGGCGCAAACCTGTGCAATGGCTTGCCAGAATCGGGCCTGTGTTTCCCATCTCCCTGACTCATCAAGGGCATCGTACCATTCCGGGACATCCTGCTTGTGATAGCAGCCGAGTCCTGTCAGATTCAGATAGATCTGCTCCGTTTCTGCAAGCTCAAGCAGTTTTTTCAGTCGGTCCAGAGAGCTCTGATCGGATGTCTCCTGCGTCTGCATAAATCTGGCAAGTTGCAGATGAATCCGTACGACGTTGGCCCCCATCTCCTTCATCTGCGAGAAGTGTTCTTTGACGACGTCCCATTCATCGGTCCAGTAATCTTCCAGCAGACGCCCGGCATCGTCTCGATCATAGTTGAATCCGACCGGCCGAAATGGTTCTCCTCCCGGTGTGTAAACAAACCCCGACTGGTCTTGAGACACCGTAATCCAAGGGAGATTACCGGAAAACGCAGACCGCTCCACCACGGTCAAAAGCAGTAAACTTCCCAGCAGGAAAATGTAACCTCGCATCGGCATGAATGAGCCCTCCATGTAAACGGAACGTACTCCCGCAGATTAAAGCGACAGGAGTCTGGCTTCGGTCATTCATTTTCCGGAATGAGGCCTTCCCGTCAAGTCGTGTTCATGGCTTTCGCCTGACTGAAACAGGTCCGGGAGGGCGAGGCTCCCGCCGAGCCGCAAACCATGGAAAGCGTGATTTTTTCATGCGACTCAGCAGGAGCTTCGCCCTCCCGGAAGACCGCTATCACAGGAAAGACAAAGGTCCTTTTCCCTGTTCTTCAGACTCAGTCTTTGGGGATGGGGTCTGCTTTTCGTTTGTGGAAAGATCGAGTTGCGGTGCCGGAACGGCGGCGATGTGACGCACTTCCCAGTAGCGGATTCCGGCCAGCATGGTCATCATCGCGGTGACTCCGCCGACCATCAGGGTTTCCAGAAAGAACATGTCTCCCAGCCAGAAGTGACTGGCCAGCAAGAGTCCAGTCACGATCCAGCCCAGACCGCTGAGCCAGAGCATCAGGCGGACAATGGCCGATGTTCGACTCACTTTACAGGTAGCGACTGCCGTTCTTGTGGAATAGTTGGCCAGTTCCCGGAAGGAGTTCAGATCGGCTCGCAGAGCTTCCTTGTCACAGGCTTCGAGTTTACGGGCTTTTCTGGCAGGAACCTGACTCGTGACGTCTTCCTGATTCTCACCCTCTTCGGTTTCTACGATCAACTCTTCGGACAGTGTGCTGGAAGAAGATGAACGATAGGAAGAAGCAAGCGGTTTCGTCTCCGAACGCTGCGGCGCGGCAGGTGGGGAGGAGGGTTCTTCTCCAGACCGCATTTGACGCGTTCTCGCCAGAAGCCGGTTCATGTAGCTTTCAATCGACTCTTCCCCTT
>DATMFC010000229.1:0-2859 GCA_035556335.1 Planctomicrobium sp.
GGTAACAGAACCATGTTGTCGCCCCATCGGCTTCCAGAAAGTATTCGTTCCCCTCATAGGCCAGGCTACCCAATCGTGTCCCCACTTCCAATGCTTCTTTCACCGTCTTGCAGGCTTTCATCGCCTGGGCCACCGGACCAAGATGGTCGAACTGAAAGTCCAGATAAGCCGTAAAGATCGCTCCCGGAAACCCGGAGCGTTTCACAATGTCGTAGGTGAAATTGTATGCCTGCTTCTTGGTAACCCAGCCCCCCTCGGCGACGAGTTCTCCTGGAATGCGCGCCCGATCAAAGAAGGCTTCGACACGGGCCCCATTCCGATCCAGGTACTGAACAAGGGGAGCCAGCATCTGAGCATCGAAGAGTTCAGTCTGCATCGTTGAGATCGGCATCGACGGAAAATGAGCTGAAATGAGAACGTCCGCTGCATGATATTGCGGCTGGTGTGGCGGTACAATCACATCCAATGGAACCGAACATGTCTTCTCTTCGAAAATTTCAACCGGAACCCTTCTGTCAACTGCCCACTCAGCGGGCTCCTCAAAGGAACCATCAATGAAAAGACTTCAACTGATGATGAAATCCTGTCTTCCGGTCCTATCCGGAATTGCCGCAGTGATTGTCTGTACTCAGGCACAGGCACAAACTCCGAAGCCGAACATCCTGTTCATCGTGTCAGACGACACCGGATATGGTGACCTGGGGCCGTATGGTGGTGGTGAAGGACGGGGGATGCCGACGCCGAATATTGATCGGATGGCGGCAGAGGGGATGACATTCTTCTCATTTTATGCTCAGCCCAGTTGCACGCCGGGGCGAGCGGCAATGCAGACAGGTCGTATTCCAAATCGGAGCGGGATGACGACCGTGGCCTTTCAGGGACAGGGAGGAGGGTTGCCCAAAGCAGAGTGGACGCTGGGCTCCGTTCTGAAAGCGGCGGGTTATAAGACCTACTTTACAGGCAAGTGGCATCTGGGCGAAGCGGACTATGCACTTCCGAACGCACAGGGTTACGACGTGATGGAACATTGCTTCCTGTATCACTGCAATGCCTACACCTATGGTGATCCGACCTGGTTCCCGGACATGGCCCCGGAACTCCGCAAGATGTTTAATGATGTGACGAAAGGCTCTCTCTCAGGCGTGGCTGGTCAACCCGCCAAAGAGAACTGGAAGGTCAATGGACAATATGTCGACACTCCGGAGAAAGGTGTCGTCGGCATTCCGTTCATGGACAAATATGTGGAAGCGGCTGGACTCAAATTTCTGGAAGAAGCCGCCAAAAACAAAGAGCAGCCATTCTTCATCAACATCAACTTCATGAAGGTGCATCAGCCGAATCTTCCCGCTCCGGAGTTCGAACATAAGTCCCTTTCAAAGTCGAAGTATGCCGATTCCGTTGTGGAACTCGATACGCGAATCGGGAGGATCATGGACAAGCTCCGTGAACTGAAGCTGGATCAAAACACGCTGGTTTTCTATACGACCGATAACGGAGCCTGGCAGGATGTGTACCCGGATGCGGGATACACTCCATTTCGGGGGACCAAGGGGACCGTTCGCGAAGGAGGAAATCGGGTTCCTGCCATTGCCATCTGGCCGGGAAAAATCAAGCCGGGCATTCGGAACCACGATATCGTTGGCGGTCTGGATCTCATGGCGACCTTCGTCTCAACAGCAGGTGCCAATCTTCCTGAAAAGGATCGAGACGGAGAGCCGATCATTTTCGACAGCCACGACATGACCCCCGTCCTGACAGGAGCCGGAAAGTCCGCCCGCAAAATGTGGGCGTACTTTACTGAGAATGAACTGAGTCCCGGAGCCGTTCGCGTCGGAAACTACAAGGCCGTCTTCAATCTGCGAGGGGATAACGGGCAAGCCACCGGAGGACTGGCCGTCGATACGAATCTCGGCTGGAAAGGCCCTGACAAATACGTCGCGACTGTTCCCCAGATTTTCGATCTCTGGCAGGACCCGCAGGAACGCTACGACATCTTCATGAACAACTATACGGAGCGAACCTGGACGCTCGTGACATTTAATGCGGAAATCGCCAAGCTGATGAAGACTTACATCGATTATCCGCCTCGTAAAATGCAGAGCGAAGTCTACACAGGACCGATTACCATTCAGCAGTATCAACGCTTGCAGAATGTTCGCGAGCACCTGAAGAAGGAGGGATTCAGCATCCCGCTTCCGTCCGGAAACTGATTTCTTCTCATGGAATTCGAACGTCGCGGACCGTTTCACTGGAGACGGTCCGTGTTATTTTTTTCAACATCATCCTTTCTGGCATCATCATTCAAACCCATTCAGGACAGCGTCCATGCGAAATGTGTCGTTTGCTGCGATGATCGTGATCATTTCTCTGTTTGTCGTGAACCCTGTCCGGGCTGCTGATCCCTTGCCGTCCTGGAATGAAGGATCAGCGAAATCTGCCATTCTGGAGTTCGTCAAAAGAACGACCACGGAAGGTGGAAACGATTTCATCCCTGTTGGTGATCGCATTGCTGTTTTTGACAACGACGGCACGCTCTGGTGCGAACAGCCCGCCTATTTCCAACTGCTGTTTGCCTTGGATCGAATCAGGGAACTCGCCCCCCAACATCCCGAATGGAAAGAGACGGAACCTTTCAAAAGCGTTCTGGCGGGAGATCTGCAAAGAGTCGCTGCACAAGGGGAAAAGGGAATCGCCAAAATCATCGCTGTGACTCATGCGGGCATGACCTCGGACGAATTCAACACCATCGTCCGGAACTGGATCACGACAGCACGGCATCCCAAGACCGGACGGCTCTACACAGAAATGGTCTACCAGCCGATGCTGGAGATTCTCTCTTATCTGCGGGAAAACGAGTAT
>DATMFC010000230.1:0-14450 GCA_035556335.1 Planctomicrobium sp.
GCCGACCGTCCTTCATTTGACGGGCTCAGGCCAGGAAATCGTCCGGGAACGGATGGTGCACGCCCAGACATTCGGCCGGGTGGAGATCGGCCAGGATCCGGAACTCGCCCTGGTGGTGACCGACCCGGAATTGGAGACAGACCGGGTGTCGGAGATCGGCCTGGTATTGGAGATCGCCCCGGTAGTGGTGGTCGGCCGGGTGTCGGAGATCGTCCCGGAATTGGAGACCGTCCCGGTAGTGGTGGGCGTCCGGGCATCGGTGATCGCCCCGGAATTGGAGATCGACCCGGCAGCGGTGGCCGTCCGGGTGTTGGAGATCGGCCCGGAATTGGAGACCGCCCAGGTAGCGGTGGTCGTCCAGGTGTCGGAGATCGGCCCGGAATTGGTGACCGCCCCGGTAGTGGTGGGCGTCCGGGAATTGGTGACCGTCCGGGAGGTGGGACCCGTCCTGGTCGTCCTGGAGAAGGAGAACGTCCTATTATTGGAGGTCCTCGGCCAGATAGGGACCGTCCCGGAATTGGTCGTCCCGGCGATGGACGCCCTGGATCCCGTCCTGGTGACGGACGTCCCGGAGGTGGGCGCCCCGATTTTGATCGTGATCGACGAGACTGGGATCGACGTGACTGGGCTCGTCGGGGACATGAACATGGACTGCACCCGCGGCCTCGCTGGGATTATCCGGGATGGAACCGTCCAAACTGGGGATGGGGGCCATCTCGTTCCGACTGGAGATATCACTGGGCACACCATGGGGTTCACCCACGTTACCATGGCTGGTATCACGGACCTTGGCGTGGCTACTGGGGAAGTAGCTGGTACGCTCCTTTCTTCTGGGGTGGAGCAGTCGGCTGGGGACTGGGGGCTCACACCGCAGGGTGGGGTCAGGTTTACCAGAATCCTTACTATATCGTCTCCTCTCCAACCTATGTCGTCTATGACTATGCACAACCCGTTGCCGTAACAGTGTACGATGACGTCAATCCGACGGCAGAGACAGTCGCTCCGGCAAATACAAACTTCGACAATGCTCTGGCCCTCTTCAAAGCAGGGGATTACCAGAATGCGATGCCGCTGTTTGACGCAGCCGTGAGAGACCAGCCGGGAGAGGCGATCATTCACGAAGTTCGTGCATTGAATCTGTTTGCTCTGGGAGAATATGCCGCCGCAGCCGCTGTATTAAACTCTCTGCTGTCTGCCGCCCCCGGGATGGACTGGACAACAATGAGCGGCCTTTACGGAGATGTTGCGGATTACACGACGCAGTTGCGTGCCCTTGAAGCACACTGCAAAGCCGATCCGAAAGATGCCGGTGCGTACTTTGTTTTGGCATATCATTACCTGGTCACCGGATATCAGGATGATGCTGTGAATACCTTACGGGTGGTTGTTGCGAACCAGCCGAATGATGTCACGGCCCAACGAATGCTTGAAGCATTGACGGAACCGGAACCCACAGAACCGGCCCCGGCCCAATCAAGTCCAGCGACTTCAAATGGTCCGCTGATGGCTCCTCCCGCTGCGACCACTCCAGCAGAACCCGGTCCACAAATCGATCTGGCTGGAGCGTGGCGTGCCAAAGCCGGAGGAGACACCACCATTGACCTTGTGATCACCGAAAACTCGACGTTCACCTGGACGGCCAATCAACCCGGACAACCTCCAATTGTTGTTTCCGGAGACATGGCCCACACCAGCGACGCTCTGGAATTCGACAGCAAGGAACAGGGAGCTATGGTTGGAAGTGTTTCGACCGTCAGTGCAGATCAGTGGAGGTTCAGACTGGACGGATCCCCTCCAAGCGATCCGGGATTAACGTTTGAACGCGTGAAATAATCCCTCCCTTTTTGAAATGGCCCTGTCGTTCCAATTACGAAACGACGGGGCCATTTTTGTTTCAGTAGGGGGAGGCTCCTTCGCCCGGATCATGCAGAGGAACCACGGAAAGAACGGAAGGTTTTGGTTCAGGTAAGTTGCGAAAAAATCTGACGGTTTATGGAGAGACGGTCTGTTTTTGAGACGATGTCAGTTCTCCTGACCAATTCCGTCTTTTCCGTTCTTTCCGTGGTTCCTCTGAATCAATCTGCTTTATTGCGAATTCCATTTCATCAGCATCGCGTCGAGCTTGGCAGATGCCTGGCCGCGAGTGAGAATCGCGTCGCATCCGGCCTGCTCTGCAACAGCGAACAGGTCCACATTCACGTGTGGACCAAAAACTGTCAGACGACAGGGAGGCACCGCAGCTGCTCTCAACGCGGGAAGATCCAGTTCGGGAATTTGAAGGTCGACAATAACGTCCCTGATTCCCCCCAGTTTCAACTGATCAACGCAGCCCCCCACCGAGAGACAGGTCCGTCCGACCAGTCCGGCTCGTTGAACGGCTCCATGGATCTGGCTGGAAAAGAACAGGTCTTTGCAGAGGATCAGTACGGAAGGATTTGGCTTGGGCACGTCTGTCATGACGGCAGTTCCCGACAAAGGTCAAACGGAGAGATCCCAACAAAACGAGCGCGGCACGAAATCGTACTGCGCTCGGGACTCTTCAGAAGGGCAAACAAATCTTGCTCGGAAACGTTATACCGAGAAGCTGCTTCCGCATCCGCAGGAGCGGGAAACGTTTGGATTTTCGAACTTGAATCCCCGTTTTTGCAGGTCTTCATAGAAGTCGATGACAGTTCCGTCCAAGTGCAGATCGTGGTTCTTCTGAACGGCGATCTTGATGCCATGCTGGTCCGTCACGAGGTCTTTTTCCGGATCTGCTTTTTCATCAAAGCCGAATGCGTACTGGAAACCACTGCAACCGCCGCCAGCAACGCCGACTCGAACGAAAGTCCCTTCCGGGAAATTCTGCTCGGTCATGACTCTTTTGATCTCGTTTGCGGCACGTTCGGTTAAATTGACCATTATTCTCTCCCATCCTCAATCGAGGACACGACTTACATTACTTTTACAGAGCGCCAAAAAAGGGCCAGGGGAGGGTTCTCCCGAGAAAACCTGATTTCCGGCATGATTTCTTCTGCTATTAGTTTATAGGGATGCCTATGCAGGGACAATAGACTTCCTGACAACATTCAAATCCCGAGGCATGCTTCAGTCTTCGGAAGGAGTCGACGACCGAATCGCCGCGGGGTCAAGTGAGTGGAATCCAGCGGCGCAACAGGAGTGCTGGCAAGATCAGAACCAGTGTGGCGATGGCGAATGGCAATGCCTCTTGTCCGCGATAAAAGTAGATCACCATGGCATTGATACTGATGATGGAAAGCAGCATGGCCCCCACCGTCATCTGGACCAGAGCCGGTTCCGGCTGACCGAGTGCCACCACGGCACGACGATTGATTGTCAATGCGATGGCTCCCAGCAGAAACAGCATCGCCTGCGGAGGTTGAAAAGCGGCGGCAGGCATGGCGATTCCCCAATCCGGCAGCAGTTCCCCGATCCAGGCGGCCAGCATCAGTAAACCCAGGTCGACCAGAATCAGCCCAGGTAACAAGGCTGACCAGTCGGTTTTTCGGGCTTCCTTTTTCGCGAACCAGGTGACCCCCGTGATATAAACGCCCATCGCCGCGGCAAACCAGATTTGAGGAAGTGCCCAGAGGTCACTGAGTTGAGTGGCCGCAGCACTGGCCCCCAGCAGGATATTCAGGAATCGGCAGGTTCCCATGGAAATCGGTCCGACCGGCGTTCTCTTGAGAATGCCGTCGTACAGAAAAACCGCCACGGCAATCGCCACGGCCACAAGGAAGCTGAACTTTCCGGCAACCGCCGCGGCTCCCAATCCGATGGTCATCAAGATAACACCAAAAAGAATCGCCGTCTTTAAAGAGACGGCTCCCGAAGGAATCGGGCGTCGCGGGCGTTCCTGCTGATCGATCGTTCGGTCAAAAATATCGTTGAAGACCATGCCGGACAGATACAATCCCGCTGATGCCACAAGGAGTGCGGCAAAGGTTCCCACCGGTTCCCAGGTCCGGTGTGTCAGCAGGTATCCTGCACAGATATCGGCCAGTGCCGTGAAAACGGTGGGAAGCCGACAAAGTCTCAGCAGTGAATGGATCGATGTCGACATGATTGTCTGTTGTGATAAATGAAGTGGGAGAACTGAAGCCGCTCTGGAGCGTTTTTGCAAATCATATAGAACGTCCTGCCACGCGGGCACATGATAGACCAAACTGGTCTATCGTGAACAGTTCCTCGTGAAAATGAAAAACGCCGGACTCGATTTATCATCGAGTCCGGCGTCGAAATCTTGATTCGGATCGAACAGTCTAAATCGTGGGGAAGTGATTTATCTCGTTCTCAGTGATCCGATTCATTTTCAATTAGTTGCAAGCACCTGGAGCTGCACATGCTGGAGCACAGGCTGGAGCTGCACAGTTTGGAGCACATGGAGCTGGTCCGCAGCCGTCATCGCAGCAGCTGACTTTGCGGTGTTTGCACTTCAGGCCTTTGAACCAGCCAGCCAGTTTCTGCTTCTTCTTGCCGCAGTGAGATACTGGAGCACAGCAGTCTGAAGGAGCTGGAGCGGCACAAGCTGGAGCACAATGAACAGCAGCAGGAGCGGCACAGGCTGGAGCACA
Source organism: Planctomicrobium sp. (assembly GCA_035556335.1). Taxonomy (GTDB): domain Bacteria; phylum Planctomycetota; class Planctomycetia; order Planctomycetales; family Planctomycetaceae; genus Planctomicrobium. The sequence continues at coordinate 4,575 of DATMFC010000230.1, forward strand.
AGCTACAGCAGCAGGAGCGGCACAAGCTGGAGCACAGGCTACAGCAGCAGGAGCGGCACAAGCTGGTGCACAAGCTGCAGCAGCAGGAGCTGCACAGGCTGGAGCACAAGCAGGAGCAGCACAGCTAGGAGCTGGTGCACAGCAAGTAGGAGCTGGTGCACAGCAATCGTTGCTGCGGTGCTTGAACAAACCGGCACCAGCAACGTTAACACTGGCAGCGATCAGCAAAGCAGCGCAAAGGGTTGTCAATTTCATCTTGAAATCTCCTCGACTTTTCCCGGGGGTTGAATTCGTGAGCTTCGGTTTCGCGTCTTTTCTGTTTAACGCTTGAAGCTCATCTGTCACCACAATTTTGTTTGAGTCCACCTGCCCAATGAATTCGGCGATCCAGAGATTCCAGTCGAGTTTCTGTGACAGAATTTTGCCCTTGGCGCGTCTCTCGGTTCCGACTGTTCCGGCTGTAGCGATGAAATCATTTTTAACTGCGTCGTAAACGACAGATTCTGCCGGAGTTCGTCCATCTGGTCTGGGATCTCCCCGATGCGTCCCCCTTGCCTCATGCAGAATGAGAGAAAAGACTTCACGGGGGCGATGGCCCAGAGTCGCTGCGAATTGAAACAGAACCTGCTGTTTCCCTTGAAAATCCCCCTCAAACTCTCGCAAAACCTCGTAGACCACCGTCCCCTGCATCTCTGCGGAGTTCGAATTACCACCGTCGACATGCAACATCCTCGAATCAAACAGATCAGGATAATCGCAAAACTCCGCCAATCTCCCGCAGGTCCCCAGGGTTCAATACCCATGGAGTCGAAAATCCGTTCTCGATACGGGATGACAATCACCGCTCGACATTGGATGATTGATGATGGACATGAATTCCTGAGATCTCTTCGAAGAAACCTGCTATGACCGACTCTCTCTCTGCTGAACTCATTGTTGACCATCAAGCGGGGGTAACCCGACTGACACTCAACCGACCGGGACGCCGTCATGCCTTATCCCGATCACTGCTGGAAGAACTGGACCGGGCGTTCGCTCTGATTTCTGAGGATCGAACAACTCGCGTGGTTGTTCTGGCATCCTCAGGCCCTGTGTTTTCGTCCGGACACGATCTGGGAGAAATGCGGGGGCAACCAGAGGAAGCCTATGAACAGTTGTTCTCCACCTGTGCTCAGGTCATGAAACGGATTCGAAGTTTACCCCAGCCGGTAATTGCCCGGGTCCAGGGGTTTGCAACCGCCGCCGGATGTCAGCTTGTCGCGGCCTGCGATCTGGCGGTCGCCAGTGAGAACGCCCAGTTTGCAACTCCGGGAGTCAAAATCGGGCTGTTCTGCACCACCCCGATGGTTCCACTGGTCCGCAATATCTCACAGAAAATTGCGATGGAGATGTTGCTCACCGGCCAACCGATCAACGCTCAAAAAGCACTCGCATCCGGATTATTGAACGCGGTCGTTCCCGAAGATCAGCTTGACGCCACAATTCAGCAATATACCGATGCGATCACGGCATCCAGCCCGCAGGTCATTGCTTTGGGGAAACGGGAGTTCTATCTGCAACGTCCAATGGAAGAATCCGCAGCCTATGACCGGGCCGTCACCGTCATGACGGAGAATGCCAAAATGCCTGATGCTCAAGAAGGGATCGCGGCCTTTCTAGAGAAGCGGAAGCCGGTCTGGGAAGAGATGCCCTGATGGCTTCAGGAAATTCAAAATTCGAAGCACGAAATTCAAAACAAATTCGAAATCCAAAATTCGAAATGGAACGTTTTTCAACGTCATCCGTTGTCGTTTTCCACGTTTTGAATTTCTGATTTTGAATTTGTTTCGAATTTTCGATTTTGAATTTCGAATCTTTTCCCCATCGTTCCCCTCCACCAGAACCATTCATCTCACAGAAGAACTGCGGCCCGGTTGGAAGGGGCGGAGTTCTCCGTAGCCGAGGAGTTCTGTCACGAAGTCACGGAACAGAGGGGCTGCATTTTCTCCTGCGCCTCCGTTTTCCAGAACAAGGACAATCACCATCCGGGGATTCTGGGCCGGAGCGTACCCTGCCATCCAGCTGTGACCGGGTTTTCCGGCGACGGCTCCCGTTCCGCAAAGGGCTCCCATTCGCAGGAGTTCAATTCGAGCGGCATGACCGACTCCTCTCGGATCACTGACTGATTGCTCTAATGACTGCTGAATGAGAGAGAGAGCTGAAGGGCTCAACCCGGGAATTTTAGAGAACGACCGGTTTTCTTCTGATTCCGCATTTTCCGTCGGCATTTCTTTGACGATGCGTGGCGTTACCAGATATCCACCGTTCGCGATGGCCGCCAGAACCCGAGCCATCTGTAATGGACTGGTTAACACCGCTCCCTGTCCCACCGCCAGTTGCAGAGTTTCTCCACTTACTCGCGATGAGCCATCTGTTGGAGCAGCAAGAGCCGGAAGTTTCCCGGCGACTTCACCGGGAAGGTCAATGCCGGTCGGTTGACCGAGACCGAATCGGGTTCCCCAATCGAGCAAGGGGACCGGTCCCATTCGTCGAGCGACATCATAAAAACAGACATGGCACGACTGACTTAGTGCTTCGCCTAATGTCAGCTGTCCATGACCAATTCCCTGTTCCCGCAGCAGTCGGCAACGTAAACGATCAGGAGACTTCGGATCCGCCTGACAGTGGAGAACTTCATCGGTCGCAACGACACCTGACTCCAACGCGGCTGCCATCGTGATGATTTCCAGTAATTCTCCGGGGGGGAGTGCCATTTGCACGGCGCGGGAGAAAAGAGGTCGAGACGGGTCATCTTGTATCTTTCGCCATTCGTCTGCCGTCGGTCGAGCGAGGACGTTCAGCGACACCCGGGGACTGGCGGCCAACGTCAACACATCTCCAGTCCAGACATCCATTGCCAGCAGACAGCCCCCTTGCGGAATCGGGAGATCGGACGATAAGGATTTCGGTGGGGGATAAAGAGCCTGATCGAGCAACTGTTCGCCGAGTTGCTGCAAACGGGAATCAATCGTCAGGACGACATCGGCACCGTCACGCGGAGGTCGGATCACTTCCGACTGTAACAGGTCTCCATGACGATCCCGGATCAGTTTTGTTTCGCCGGAGGTTCCCTGAAGAGTGGCCTGTTGAGACCGTTCGACTCCCGATTCTCCCTGTCGAACGACTGCTCCGGATGTTTCGTTGGTGGTCTGTCGCCGTACTCCGACCACATGCGACGCGAGACTCTCGTTGGGATAACTGCGGGACGAAGTCGATCGAACACTTACCCCGCGAAACCGGTCCGGCTGTGACTGAATCATCGCGGCGACCTGTAACGGAACATTTCGGATGACCGTGTGAGCCTGCAGTTCTTCTTTGAGAATGATAGGGTCGTCTGCAAACCGTTCCGGCGGTCGGGTCAATTCATCGACGACAAGGCGGGGAATTCCGGAAAGACCTTCCGACCAGTCAAATTCATGCTCGTTTTCTGCAGCCCGTTCCCGACGACGACGCTCCACCGCTGCCAGCATCGACTCGATACGACGCTGTATCTCCGCCATGTTCGCGGAGATTTCCGTCTCGGAATGTCCCGTAGTCTGGGCGAGACTTTTCAATAACGATTCACGATGAGCCTGAAGTCGGGCTTCCGCTGCCTGACGTTGCTGGGGATCGCGACGCTGTTCTTTCGTCAGTTCCCGCGCCCCCTGACGACGCAGCCACTGAGGATTCATTGGCGTTTCGAGCCACCGGTAATCGACCGCGACGTCATATTGCACGACGTCTTGAGCGAGAACTACGCCATCACGAGAAACAATGCGGCCATCCCGGGCTGGAATGATTTCCATTTCTTCCAGCGGCACCCGCCACGGTTCAATAAAGCGATCGCCGACCACCACTTGAATATAGAACAGCCGTAACATGATCGGGATCTGGAATGCGAGAATGAGCAGTGCCAGAAGGAACGGTCGCCGTCGCGAACGGTCGGATTGTCCTGTCGATTCGATCCAGTCGGCGGTCAATTGTGAAAATGGCTGATTACGCATGGCATCATTCTGGGGTCAAAACGACGACTCATGCAATTGACGACGACTTGCATTGCCTGCAATGACGATCGCTTCGATCGCCTGCCAGATGACCAGCAATAAAAACGTTGCCGCGAGTTGCCCCATCTGGGCGCTGATTTGGGCGCTGATCAGAAGTTCCGAATCAGACACGGTTCCAGAAATCCATCTCCAGCCAATTCGACAGATTCCCAGAATCACCAGCAACAGAGCACTCAAGAGAAGTCGATCAATCCATGTTTGCTGTGATCCGGAGGAACGGAACACCATCGGGCAGATCAAAGCAAGACTCGCCCCGATCATCATTCCGACTCCCAACGTTTTTCCGGTGAGATCATCCTGAAGGAGTCCAATCACACCTCCCCAGAAAACCGCTTCACCACCGTTCAATTTCAGACAGACCGTCACCAATGCCAGGTCCAGCAGTGACGGAAGCATCGCAAAACCGCCCAGCCAGACCGGAAGCGCAGAATCGATGAGTAACGCGACAAACGTCAGCACACCGATCCCTGTTATCCGTAACAACATTGCCCGCCTCAAATCTCAGTAAAATCAGACCTGATAACAATACCGGGTTCCCAATCTCAGGAGCAATGTGAGATTCTCCTTCCCCTGATTTTATGAGAACCGACATTACCATGGTTCCATGACTGGTGATTGCGATATAATTCAGGCAGCCCCCTGATTCTCACCTTCAGTACATACAAGACAAACGCTCCATGTCAGAAGATCATCTCCCATTTTTGAGTTCCCTGGACGACGCATTGAAACAGTTGCGGGCCGGAGGAATGGTGGTCGTGCTGGATGCACAGGACCGGGAAAATGAAGGAGATTTGATCTGTGCCGCGGAATTCATGACCCCGGCCACTGTGGATTTCATGCTTCGCAAAGGGGCCGGTGTCCTCTGTGCCCCCATCACACAGGAAACCGCCGATCGATTGAGAATCGCGCCGATTGTTGACCGGGAATCGAATACCACTCCTCATCAGACCCCCTTTCTCATCCCCATTGATCATGTCGAAAGCGGAACCGGTGTCAGTGCAGACGCTCGGGCAAAAACACTGCGAGCACTCGCCGATTTGCAGAGTCAGCCTCGCGATTTCGTTCGTCCTGGCCATATTTCCCCGCTGCTGGCCCGAGATGGAGGTGTATTAAGACGGGCTGGACATACGGAAGCCACCATTGATCTGATGAAAATGGCTGGATTAACGCCTGTCGGGAGTCTGATTGAAATTTGCAGTCAGCGCGGGCCGGGGATGGCGGAGATCGAGGAACTTCGAGAACTGGCCGAACAACACCAGTTACCGATCATTACAATTTCCCAAATCATTCAGTACCGACGGATTCGGGAAAACCTGATCCGCCGCGAAGCCGATGTTTTGATCCCGACCGAAGAGTTCGGAACCCCCCGGTTTATTTCCTATCGGGTCGAACATGATGATCAGGAACCACTGGCCATCATCTGGGGAGACCTCTCTTCCAATCCGGCGCCCCTGGTGCGTATGCATTCCTCCTGTTTTACCGGAGATATTCTCGGGTCTCTCCGCTGTGATTGCGGCGATCAGTTGCACATGGCGATGAAAATGATCGTTGAGGAAGGATGCGGAGCCGTTGTTTATCTGCCGCAGGAAGGACGCGGAATCGGACTTTCCGCAAAGCTGAAGGCATATCAACTACAGGACGGCGGGCTCGATACCGTTGAGGCCAACCATCGACTCGGCTTTCAGGCGGATCTCCGGGACTACATGGTCGGTTTACAGATCCTCAAAGATCTCGGGCTGACTCAGGTGCGTATTCTGACGAACAATCCCAAAAAGACGGAAGCGTTCCAGGAATGGGTCGACCTGAAAGTGGTCGAACAAGTCCCCATTGTCGCTCCTCCACACGAACACCGACAAAAATACATGGATACGAAACGCCAGAAAATGGGGCACATTTTGCCCCCTTCAGCTTAGGGGCGTTTCTTCTCTGATATCTCCCTCCAGATATAACATGCTGAAAGACAGCCACTTGCGGTGACTCATATCCGGGGTCGGGGTCCGTCCAGAGGTTTTCTCTGTAATGTTGCCAGATCTTAATAATTTATTGATTATCTCTCCTGCTTGACGTCGATCAAAATGACTTATAAACTGATGGAGCTTATTTGAGATTGGTCTCTCTATCTAGTTTCACTTATCAAGTCGATCTGAATTTCCTGCAGTGAATTTGCGGAACACCGAAATCTTTTGTGACATCGCCACCTATCGCAGCTTTTCCAAAGCGGCGATGGCCAGGCAGATTTCACAGCCGGCCGCAAGCCAGGCGCTGCAACAGCTTGAAGATGATATCGGGGTCGTTCTGGTCGACCGGTCTCAGCGACCGATTGAGTTGACGGCCGCCGGAGCGATCTATTTCGAGCGCTGCCAGAAATGGCTTCTTGATTATCGTGCCATTGAAGATGCGGTGCACCAGTTCACTGGCCGGGTCGTTGGAAAAGTTCGCGTTGGTGCGATCTATTCGGTCGGCTTGCTTCAGATGTCCTCCTATGTGAGACGGGCAAAAGAAGAGTACCCTGACATTGCCCTGCATCTGGATTACGGACATCCAGAAGCGATTCATGGCCAGTTGTTGAGAGATGAGATTGATCTGGGAATTGTCTCCTTTCCTCGTGATGGAGGAGATATCGGGGCGATTCCCTGGCAGGATCAGGAAATGGTGCTGGTCACCGCACCGGAGCACCCGCTGGCCGGTCGTGAACGGGTTTCGATTCAGGAACTGAACCGTCTGGATTTCGTCGCCTTCACCGCCGACCTGACCATCCGTCGAAAAACGGAAAAACTTCTCAAAAACGCCGACGTTTCCGTGAATGTGACTCATCAGTTTGATAACGTGGAAACGATCAAACGCGCAGTCGAAATCAATCTGGGCGTGGCGATTCTTCCGTTACCGACGTTGCGTCGGGAACTGGAAATCGGCGCCTTGCACGCTTCTTCATTCTCGGACGTTCATTTCGTTCGTCCGTTGGGCATTGTCCATAAACGGCACAAGAACCTCTCGCGTGCCGCAGAAAAATTCGTGGAAATCCTGCATATGGACCCTGGAGATGGGGCCACCACTACGGCGACGACGGCGACGACAGCACAGGTCTGATCGTCTCGTCTTCGTTTCTCAGGAAGATTTTCCTTTTGCTCTTTCAAGGGCTGATTACTTTAAAAAGTTTGGGTTCGCGTTGTGAACCTGTCCCCACGGATCCCACTCCTGTAGTGGATCTTAGCAATAAAGATTGTCCCGGAAGACGTTGTGTTCAGCGCCCCGGGAAGAATAGTAAAGTCATAATATCGGTTCGTGAAATTGAACACCGGCGCGCCGCAGGTGAATCGAAATCACAAATCGACATTGTCCGAAGAGATTGAATGAGGGTCTTATGATCACCAAGTTGACCGCCTTTCCCGAAGATCACGGATTATATTCATCCGAGTTCGAGCACGACTCGTGCGGTGTCGGCTTCGTCGCGCATATTAAAGGGATTCCCTCGCACCAGATCGTTCTGGATGCCGAACGTATTAATCGTCATATGACCCACCGTGGAGCATGTGGCTGTGAAGAGAACACCGGCGACGGAGCCGGGATGCTCACCGCCATTCCTGATAAGTTCCTGCGCAAGGTCACCAGGAACGAATTAGGGATCGATCTCCCTGCCAAAGGACGCTATGGCGCCGGGATTGTCTTCCTTCCGAAAGATGACGCCGCTCGTGCTGAGTTCAAGACAATCGTCAATCGTCTGATTGCAGAACAAGGGCAAACCCTGCTCGGCTGGCGTGATGTTCCACAGCGTCCGGTCGAGGCAAACGTCGGTCCGTCCGCTCTGTCTGTCGAACCACAGATTGAAATGCTGCTGGTCGGTGCACAGGATGGAATCGAACTGGAAGAGTTCGAGCGTCGTCTGTATATCATTAAGAAACTCGCCAGCCATGAGATCCGTGAAGGATCACACCCGGCTGGTTTAGGGTTTTATATCTGTACGCTGTCAAACTCGATTATCGTCTATAAAGGGATGCTGACTCCTGAGCAGGTTTATCTTTATTACCCTGACCTGCAGGATGACGATTACGAAACACACCTGGCAATGGTGCATAGCCGGTTCAGTACCAATACGTTCCCGTCATGGGATCGGGCTCAGCCGCTCCGTTGCATGGCTCACAACGGTGAAATCAATACAGTTAAAGGAAACAGTAACTGGACCTATGCCCGGCAGGGAGCAATGGAGTCGAAGCAATACGGCAAGAACCTGGAGCGGCTCTTCCCGATTGTTGAAAAGCATAACAGCGACTCCGGGAACTTTGATAATGTCATGGAGTTCTTATACCACTCGGGGCGCACGCTTCAGGAAGTGGCCATGATGATGATCCCGGAAGCATGGCAGAATCACCACGCCATGTCGGAAGAGAAGCGGGCCTTCTACGAATACTTCTCTGCACTGCAGGAACCTTGGGACGGCCCCGCCAGCGTCTCCTTCACCGACGGCAAGTTCATTGGAGCCTGTCTCGACCGGAACGGGCTCCGTCCGAGTCGTTACTATGTCACGCACGATGACAAGGTCATCATGGCGAGCGAAGTCGGCGTGCTCGATATCGACCCGGCCAATGTCAAACTCAAAGGGCGACTGCAACCGGGGAAAATGTTCCTGGTGAACTTCGAAGAAGGACGACTCGTCCCTGACGAAGAGTTGAAACAGGATGTTGCCGGCCGTCGGACTTATGGAGAATGGCTGCGACGACAGCGGGTTGAACTCAAAGATCTGGTGAATGATCTGCATTCAGGCAACGGTCATCTGGAACGGATTGAAGGGGAAAATCTTCTCCGGCAGATGCAGGCGTTCGGGTACACCACCGAAACGATGCAGTTCATGCTGCTCCCGTTGCTGAATCAGAAGAAAGACCCGATCTACTCGATGGGGGATGACGCCAGCCTGGCGTGCCTTTCCGATCAGCCACGACTGCTGTACGACTACTTCAAACAACTCTTCGCACAGGTGACGAACCCGCCGATCGACTCGATCCGGGAAGAAGTCATCATGTCGCTGGAGTGCTATATCGGTCCAGAAGGGAACCTGCTCGATACGACCGAATCGCAGTGTCACCGTTTGCGCGTGCCGCACCCGATTCTGACCGATGAAGAAACTGCTGCCATCAAATCTCTGAAAGGGGAACACGGCTGGAAAACCAGAACGATTGACGCCACATGGCCCAAATCGGAAGGAACCGCCGGATTGCAGAAAGCCCTCGAACGGGTTTGTGCAGAAGCAGAACAGGCGATTGCCGAAGGATACGCCTTTCTGGTTCTGTCGGATCGTGAGACCAGTGCAGACCGCGTTGGAATCAGTTCACTGCTGGTCAGTGGAGCGGTTCACCATCATCTCGTCCGCAAGGAACTGCGGACGCGGATCGGTCTCGTGGTCGAATCGGCGGAAGCACGCGAGGTTCATCATTTCTGTCTGTTGACCGGTTACGGGGCCGACGCCATCAATCCGTACCTGGCCTTTGAAGCGGTTCGGGATGCCAAAGACCACGGTCATCTGAAAGACGATTACTGCGAAGAAAAAATCATCCAGACCTACCGTGAAGGGGTGAGCAAAGGAATGCTCAAGGTCATGGGGAAGATGGGGATTTCGACACTTGCTTCCTACAAGGGAGCCCAGATTTTCGAAGCAGTCGGTCTCGCTCCGGAAGTGATCGACTTGTCCTTCGTCGGAACGCCGAGCCGGATTCGTGGCATCAATTTCGAAATTCTCGCGGAAGAACATATTCGTCGTCACGAACAGGGATTCCCCAGTCGAGAAGAATCGCACCGACTTCCC
>DATMFC010000231.1:0-2303 GCA_035556335.1 Planctomicrobium sp.
GGAGCCAGCTTTGGAAGCAGATCATGAACGACGCCTCCGTATCCCCGATCGATGAGCTGTCGTCGCAATTCGGCAGAAAACCTGGCTCGTGATGCGGAATCCGAAGGATCGTTCCAATTGAGGATCGTTCCCAATGGAGAATTCGCAATATGGAATGCTGCGACCGTATGCCCGGGGTGATCGGCCAATGTGAAGAGTGACAGAATCAACTGGACAGCGGCCGAATCAGTCAGCGGATTCCCTCCCTCTTCACTGGCATCAATTCCCAGTTGAGTCAGTTCAAAAATGAGACGTCCGACCGTCGGATTTTTTCTGGTGAGAATCCCGATGGATGCCCCTGGAGCTTGCTTCAGGCGATCACGAACATACTCGGCAACTTCGGTCCAGTATTGCTGCGGTTGCTCCGCTTCTTCATCCGGAGTGGCCGCATCGGTGTTCTGATCAGAAAGCGTTCGCAGGCAGGCATAGCCGGTAAGCTCCTGCCGCGCGGTTCTATGCTCGGGAAAACGTTTCGTCCATTGGTAAAGAACTTCTGAGTGATCGTCGAGATTGTCGTGACGAACAAGCTGCCGCATCGCCAGATTGACCGTCTCCATGATCACTGGCGAGGAACGATAACTGAGATTCAGTTCAACGGTATCAGAAGGCTCCCCGGGAAGTTCTTCAGAGATGATGTCGAACAGTGCCGCTTCACCGCCGCGCCATCCATAAATCGCCTGCTTCGGATCCCCCACGCAAAAGAGTGAACGTCCTGGGCGACGACAGGCTTCTTCCGCAAAACTGCGAATGACACTCCATTGGTCGGGTGAGGTGTCCTGAAATTCATCCAGCAGCAGATGGTCGATTGAGGCGTCCAGCCGGAACGATGCATCCACCAGGCGGGAGCGTTGTTGCGATTCCGCCAGGCGCCGCGTGACGTCGCCGAATTCAAGTCCCCCGGCGGCGAGTTTGGCCCGTTCGAAACAGGAGTGATAATCCCGTAGCAGTTGTCGGGCGGCGAGAGTCTGGTTCTTCCACGGCTCGGAGACGTTCGCCAGAACATGCTGGTATAGTTCTTCATAGGGACCCCGTAAGGATTCCGGGATGGGGACGCGGCTGAATTTCATTTCTCCTGAAATGATCTTGTTCGTCAGTCCCCGTTTGAGCAGTCCATCCCAATCCTCAGCGAGAATGGCTTCCAGATCGTTGCCACGTGCATTGATGAGAGATGTCTTATCAAGCGGCACGGCTTCGATGAGCAATCGCAAGGTCTCCCGGTGTTCACGCGACAAAAACGGATGAGCCGGGAAGCGTTCCCAGCTTTCGTCCGGCGCGGCGAGAAAGACGTAATAGAGATTGTTAATCGTCTCGGTGATGAGTCGGGAGATGTTTCGGGAGGATTGTCCTTTATCAAGAAGGTGCATCAACTGCACCAGATCCCCCGGGGCTCCGCTGCCGAGCATTTCTTCAATAGCGGCGTTGCGAATCTGTCCGATTTCCAGTGGATCGAGAACTCGCCAGCCGGGGGGAAGTCCCAGTTCCAGTGCATAACTTCCGGCAAGTTGTGAGAAGAAGGAATCGAGGGTACTGATCCGCACCCGGTGAAGTTGTCGCGTGAGTCGAGAGAGCAAGGAAAGGCATTCCTCACGACTCAATCGTGGTCCGCCAACGGAATCCGCCAGAATCTTCAACGACTTCGGATCCCGAACCGCATGCGACAATCGCAACAGGACCCGTTCCAGGATCTCCCCCGCCGCTTTACGAGTGAAGGTCGACGCCAGAATTTTTTCCGGAGAGGAATTTCGTAACAGCGCGATGTATCGGGAAGAGAGCTGAAAGGTCTTTCCTGTTCCGGCCGATGCCCGAATGAGAAGACGTTGGGTGATGATCGCGGAAGTGGAATTCTTGTCGGAAGTCATACGACCACCTCCTGACCGAAGACTCCTGCCTGACAAATGGGGTCGAATTCCAGCAGTGTGTTCGGGGGAACTGGAAGCTCTTTCCAGAATTTTTCTTCGAGGATATTTCGAATCGCCTCGCGAGCGACATCGTCTGCCTCTGCGAGTTCTTCGTCAGACCAGTCACCGAAGTATTCACTCACCGCATTAGTATCGCGGGGAAGGACGATGTATCCCAGACGGACATCTCCGGTCACTCCGAAGTCGGCGGTCAGATGACGGTAGAGAGGCAATTGAAGATCACACCATTCCCCTTGGTAGCGGTGCGTTTTATCAGGAGACGTTCCGGCATCTCCGGTTTTATAGTCGAACAGGGCCCAGCGGTTGCTGTCTCGGGAGTGAACGTCAATCCTGTCGATCCGTCCT
>DATMFC010000232.1:0-4901 GCA_035556335.1 Planctomicrobium sp.
CTTTAGCGGAATGAAGTCGCTGTTCCTCGTTCCCAAGCTCCGGCTTGGGAACGCACTCGCCCAGAAGCTCTGCTTCGTGATTCGTATTAAAGACAACCTGATTCACAACTCTCTCCTCTTTTTGAGAGAAGAAAACCAAACGTTCAGTGGCCAAGCGGGAGCTTGGCGTCGAGTGTGTTCCCAAGCCAGAGCTTGGGAACAAGGGAAATCCACTTCACTGGGCGAATGTGTTACGAAACAAATTCAAAATTCAAAGCAGGGAAAATCGGTATCAATGGTGTTGAAAATTCCCCCTTGTTTCGAATTTTGGATTTCGAATTTGTTTTGAATTTCGTGCTTCGAATTTCGAATTTTTCACTATCTTTACATGAGGATTTTCTTCTTCCTCACAACGTCAGTTAAGGCAGTAAGTAACGTTCCATGGGACTTTTCGACAATCTCAAATCAGCGCTCAAGAAGACGAAGGACATTCTGCGGTCCGACGTTCGCGATCTGTTCAAGTCCGGGGAAATACTGGACGAAGCCAAACTCGAAGAGTTTTATCGCGGGTTGATCACCACTGACATGGGAGTGGTCGCTGCGACGGAAGTGGTCGATTCGCTTCGTACAGAGTTCGGGGGACGAACTGTTGATCCGAAGAAGATCTGGGAACTGGTCCGATCAAAACTTCGTGAGATCCTGGTCGGAGAGTCCGGGAAAACATGGTCTCCTGAACAGCCGATTTCTCCACTGAATGTGGCCTCTCAGGGACCGACTGTCATCCTGGTCTCCGGTGTGAACGGTGTTGGAAAAACCACTTCAATTGCCAAGCTGGCGAACCTGTTACACCGCTCCGGCAAGAAAGTTCTGCTGGCTGCCGGGGACACATTTCGGGCGGCCGCTGTGGATCAATTGACGATGTGGAGCCAGCGCATTGGCTGCGATATCGTCACGAAGCCCCCTCAAAGCGACCCGGCGAGCGTTGCCTTTGAAGGGTGCGATCAGGCGATTGCCAAGCAGGTGGACTTCGCCATCATCGATACGGCGGGTCGGCTTCAGACACAGCAGAACCTGATGTCGGAACTGGAGAAAATTCATCGTGTGATCGGCAAGCGGATTGAAGGGGCGCCGCACGAAAGTCTGCTGGTTCTGGATGCCACGACCGGGCAGAACGGCATCAGTCAGGCCGCCAAATTCAGCGAAGCGGCCGGATGCACCGGAATCATCCTCACCAAGCTCGACGGCACCGCCAAGGGGGGCGTCGTCATTGCCATCCGCCAGAAAATGGGGATCCCAGTGAAGTACATCGGCGTCGGTGAGAAAGTAGACGATCTGCAAGTCTTCTCCGCCGATGATTTCGTGAATGCACTCTTCGAAGAAATGTGAAGCAGACCGGTTCGGTCTCTCATGTGCTCTGAATCGTTGCTCTGCAAAAACAGGTCAGCCGTAACATGCGGCGATTATGGAGTTTTCATAACATGATCGCCGAGTGAAGTTGCCATTGGGGTGGCCCCGATTGCTTGCAATCGGGGCGGCACAGCCGTGAGAGGTCGCAGCCATGATGTTCTCTACTGTTGCGTCAGCATTCAAAATTCGGGTGGAAGAATCGAAACGGGAGCGGCCAACGAGCCGCGGAACATGTGAGACAACCCGAAGTTTGAAGCCTGACAAGGCTCTACCCTGATCACCCCAACTTCAGACTGCTAAACGATTGTGAATTTCAAATTTCTGATTGCGTGAGTTGCAATATAACAAAATCAAGATAGAATCCCACGACAGACATGAGACTGAGTCTCAGTTTCTCGATTGACGATGCAAGCCACTTCAGGTAGCCAGCCATACCGTGATCGTCTGAAAGCCGGCCTGTTGCCGGTCAGGGCCTTCAAAATCTGGTTTAACTTGAAGAGTGGGAGTTTCTTTCGGCGTCGTTCCGTGAATTGTGATTGCAATGCATTTTGTGATTCCGTTCCGGGATATCTCGATCGCTGATGAACCTGCTCGGTTTATTTCGTGTTGAGGAGTCATTGTCGTGCTTTCCCCCCAATCCCGCCCTGTTGATCAGTGTTCCCCCCTACTACGTCGAATGAAACGATCCGGCCAGAAGGCATTTACGCTCATCGAGCTTCTGGTCGTCATTGCGATCATTGCCATTCTCGTCTCATTACTGTTGCCGGCCGTTCAGCAGGCCCGTGAAGCGGCGCGCCGCTCTCAGTGTAGAAACAATCTCAGGCAGATCGGCTTGGCAATGCACAACTACGAGAGCACGTTCGGCATGTTTCCGCCAGGAGGGATTGGAATCAGCAGTACAACAACTGGCACAAGTGGTTCTCCCGCAGCTGGGGGCTTTGTCGTCATGCTGGCTTATCTGGAACAGGCCGCAACATACTCGTTGTACGATTTCAACAAACTCTATACTGATGCAGACAACCAGGCGGTGACTTCCCAGAAGGTCCCGACATATCTGTGTCCGAGTATGTCGACCGGACGTCCCGTTCCCCAAACTCTGTGTAACGAAGCTCCCTATGCTCCCGGAAGCTATCTGTTGTGCGAAGGAACAGGAGCCTATCAGCGTCCCGGCCGAGGCATCTTTCCTTTGTTCCTGCTGGGATACAGTCAGGACATGAATGTGAATCGACCGGTTCGCTTGCGGGATATTACAGACGGCTCGTCGAACACCCTGGCCATCGGAGAGACCTCTTACAATTTCAATGATTTGAAATTTACCTCTCCGGCGGCCTGTAACGGACTGCCGCGACAGGGATACGCAATCTGGGGGGGAGGATGGCCGGGACGCTCCATCGGGAATACGAGCAAAAAAATCAACGACACGGCGGGAATCACGAGTGTTCTGAACATCAACGGGCAATTTTCCAGTTCACATGTCGGGGGAATCATGGGCCTTCTTGCCGATGGCTCCGCCCGCTTTATTAATGAAAACATCGACAGGGATCTGTTCAATGCACTAGGAACGCGAGATGGAGACGAGGTGATCGGGGAATTCTGATGCTGTCATCATTCGACGTGACACCGTGGAAATTTTCTGTCCCCCTGTTCTGTGAGAACTTGCCATGCTCGTTGATTCCCTTGTTCGAATTTGTCGTTTCAGAATGCCTGTTTTATTTTTACTGCTGATGGCGACCTTCGGTTGTGGAGGTGTCCATTTTCCTGGTTCCAAACTGCGACTGCCCGTTTCTGGAACGGTCAAACTGAATGATCAGCTGGTCTCTTATGCATTGATCGAATTCATCCCGAGCAGCGCAGACAAAGGGATTGCAGGTTCTGTTGTTGTGGAAGAAGGGCGGTTTGACCTTCCGTCAGAGAAGGGACTGGAGCCCGGTGAATATGACGTGACCGTTCTGGGCTACATGCCTGAGGACACACAAAGTGTGGATGAAAAGAAACTCAAGGAGATGAAAAAAGCCCGTTCCATAATCCCTGAATTTTATCAGCACCGCGGGCACCTGAAGATTCTGATTGACGAAGGTCAATCCACCGATCTGGTTCTTGAACTCTCATCCAAACCCTCGCAGGGGTCATAGACAAGAGGCACACTTAATGGCGCCATCATTCTTATCACGACGTTCATTTCATGCAGCACTGGCAGGTGGCCTGGGTGTTGGTGCGAGCACCTGGCTGTGTGCTCAGGAGACAGCATCTCCGGCACCGGTGACTCCCCCAGCTGACGCTGAGCCTGAACGTGACTATCCCGCCCCCTCTTTTAAGCCGAAGTTCAAACGGCCACAATTAAAGGCGCTGCTGATTCAGGACTTTGTGATCTATGCCCACTCTGACTTGAAGATGGTGGAACTTCTGCTGCAGAAGGATGTCAATCTGGTCAACGCGACGGTGGACTGGGGAGGAGGAGACTGGGAATCAGGACTCGGAGCCGCATCGCATATGGGACGGCGGGAGATTGCGGAGTTTCTGCTCTCCAAAGGAGCCCGCATCGACATTTTTGCCGCAACAATGCTGGGATATCTCGACGTTGTGAAATCTCTTCTGACATTGCAGCCGCAATTGATCAATGCCCGGGGCCCGCATGGATTCACTCTGCTTTCCCATGCCAAGGCAGGCAAAGAACAGTCCGCCGACGTTCTGGCCTTTCTGCAGGACTTCAAAGCTCCGGCGACAGACATGCCCTCCACCGGTGGCATGAATTCGTAAGTCAGATTCTGTCGTTTCAGGTTGTTTCAATAGGGAATCGAGAGGTCGGGGATAACAGCATCAAACATGATGCGAATTCCTGACTCACGCAACTTATTCATCTCACTTCAAGAACAGACTTAACATGACATCTTTTAGAACCACATTGTTCGGCCTGATGTGCCTGCTGGGAAGTACGGTCGGGGCGTCGGAACCGACGGGCCTCTCTCGTGGTTATCCTCCAATGCCAGAGGCCGTCACCAGTTTCGGGGCGACCGTCCTCGATGGTTCCGTCTACATCTTCGGCGGGCATATGGGGCGAGTTCCGGGGAATTCCAAAGCGGTTCTCTCCCCACACTTCGCCCGACTCGATCTGAAGAATCCCTCTGCCGGATGGGAAACACTTCCCATGGTCGAAAGCTCTCAGAGTCCCGGGCTGGTCGCGTGGAACGGGAAGATTTATCGCGTTGGAGGGCTGAGTTTCCGCAATGAAGCAGGGGAGCCGACCGATCATCGCTCGCTGGAAACGTTCGCCAGCTTTGATCCACAGACCAGGACATGGACAGACCTGGCGCCATTGCCGACTCCCCGGTCTTCACTGGATGCTGCGGTCGTCGACGGCAAGCTCTATGTCGTCGGAGGCTGGGACCTGCAGGGAAATAATGTGTCAGGGGGGACTTGGCATGACGAAGCCCTGGTGTTCGATCTCGCGGATGAAAAAGGAAGCTGGAAAGCGATCGCCAAGCCTCCCTTCCAGGCTCGCGCCCTCGCAGCAGCAG
>DATMFC010000233.1:0-2093 GCA_035556335.1 Planctomicrobium sp.
AGATGAATCAGAGTTTCGTAGAGCTTGCTGGCATAATTGGTCACAGGACGGATTTGTGAGGCCGCGAAGACGTGGGGAAAACTGCGTTGCATGACAAGTCGGTTCTGCAACACATACGACACCCCCGATGGACAACGTAAGTTATCTTCGAGAACATAAATCGCGCCGTCACTGTGACGGACCAGATCGGTGCCGGTGATATGGCACCAGATTCCCCGGGGAGGCTTCAGTCCGCGACAGGCTTCCCGATACGATTTTGCTTTTTCGAACATCGATCGGGGAATGATCCCGGCATGAACAATCTCCTGTTCATGATAGATATCGTTAATGAACAGATTCAGCGCATTGATCCGCTGCTTCAGTCCCGCTTCGATGTGTCCCCATTCGAACGCTTCAACGAGTCGGGGAATAATATCGAACGGAAAGATTTTCTCGGTTCCGTCCTGATCGCCGTACACAGCGAAGGTGATTCCCATTCGCAGCAACGCCCGCTCGATGGCGTCCTGACGGTTCTTGAGTCCACCTGGCGGCAGGGAATTGATCTTTTCGATCAATAATTGTCCACCAGGGCGGGGACGTTGATCGGGATAGAACAACTCATCGTAGAAGTTTTCTGTCTGATAGCTGTCAAAATTGTGCGACGCTGTCATGAAACCCAAATCGTGTTCGATGTCCTGCCCTGTCCGCGAGCGCGAACCCCTTCGGGACTGATCTGAAAACTCCGGACTGATACGAAATTTTTGTGAACGAGCTTTCACAGATTGTTTCGATTGATATCGCAACCTGTCCAGATCAGTTTGACAAATGCGCATAAGACAACAGAAAAATCCCCCCTTTGTCTCAATACTTTCGCTTTGTTGGTGCAGGTACGCGAGGGCGAAGCTCCCGCCGAGCCGCGAACAATGGAAAGCGTGACCTTTCATGCGGCTCAGCAGGAGCTTCGCCCTCCCGAAGATTGCTCATCCTGAAACAAGCAAAAGCCCTGCATCTTGGATTGCTGTGTTTTGATTCACTGACTCATTCCGTTAAGATGAGCAGACTCGTCAATATTTTCCGAGTCTGCCAAATTTCCTCCGCATGAATGAATCCGCTTCCCGCCGAATCTATCTGGATCACGCTGCGACCAGCTTTCCGAAGCCGGCTGAAGTGGGCGCGGCGATGTTGCGGTATCTTGAAGAGATCGGCTCCGCGCCGGGGCGCAGCACAACCCGACGGGGACTGGCTGTTCAGAAGGTGATCGATCGCTGTCGTCAGCAGGCCGCCCAATTGTTTGGGGCCACTCGACCCGAACATGTCATCTTTACTCTTAACGGAACCGATTCGCTTCATCTGGCCATTCACGGACTCTTACGGGAAAAAGACCGGGTCGTCACCACCGTCTGGGAACACAATTCCGTTCTTCGACCACTCCATCAACTTCAAAAGAACCGGCAGGTTGATGTCGCCATTGTTCCCGACGACCGCAACGGACGCACCTGTCTGGATCAGTATCGCGCGGCTTTAGAATCGGCTCCCCGGCTGGTGATTCTGAATCATGCTTCCAATGTCACCGGCATTGTGCAGCCTGTTGCCGAAATGGCCCGACTGGCTCATGAAGCAGGGGCGTTTGTCCTGCTGGATGCAGCACAGACGGCAGGAGTCATTCCAGTGCGACAGTCAGAGTTGCCTGTTGATCTGATCGCCTGCCCCGGCCACAAAGGTCTGCCTGGGCCACTCGGTACCGGACTGCTCGTGCTCTCATCCGGAATGGAACGGGAACTGATTCCGGTTCGACTGGGAGGAACAGGGAGTCAAAGCGAGTCCCCGGAACAGCCGGAGATGTTGCCGGATCGATATGAATCAGGCAATCTCAACGCCCCCGGACTCTTCGGGCTCGATGCGGCATTGCAGGCCCGTTTTTCCGCAGGCGAACTCTCTCACGGCTTTGAATTGATTCCCCAGTTTCTGGATGGATTGGAGTCGCTTCCGGGAGTACAGGTACTCATCCCTGATCGAACATTGCCGCGAGTGCCGGTGTTCAGCGTGCGATTCGAGCGACTCGCGCCGCATGTTGTTTCCACGCTCCTTGACGAGCATTTCGGAATTGAAACCCG
>DATMFC010000234.1:0-4187 GCA_035556335.1 Planctomicrobium sp.
ATCGAATTTCGAACCAGTCACGCAGACATTTCATCTCTGTCAAACGCCGGTCCCATTCGGTCAGCGTGGCGATGGCCTCTTCAAACTTGCCGGTGATCACATTCGCCAGAGCAGCAAGCTTGGCCGTTTCCATTTCCTGCCGGGGCCATTCCCCTGATTCGAACTCAGGGAGTCCTTCCGGAGCGGGAGCGACTGTCTGTCCGAGAAGCAGACGCAATTCATGTCGGCTCTGATTCGATTCCACAATCGCGCGACGTTTCAGATAGACCCGCTCCGCTCCACTGAGAGACAGGGCCGTCTCCAGTTCCCGCTCGGCATGCAGAAAGCGTCCTTCCAGAACGTTGACCCAGGCCAGCTTCTGCAAGGTGCTGGAACGTCGGTCACGCTGATTCTCATCTTCTTCACGAAATTCCATCAGCGACTGGCACTGATGCCGGACCATCGCCAGATCATCTGCCGCGAGATAGACATCAGCAGCGTACTCGCGAAAACATTTGATGCATTCCACTTTGCCGGTTTGACGGCAGACCTGAATCCCGTCGGTGATACATTCATGCATCCCGGGGGAATTGAATCCGGCCATCAGCCCCGTGGCCTCGGCGAGATTGTCATAAGCGCAGGTGGACATCCACGAACAGACCCAGTTGTATTGACCTTCATCGAGATCCGGTTGAATCCGTCGGGCCTGTTCTTCATCCTGCAGGAGAACCACGAGTTCCACAGCGGCCTGTCGCACCTGTTGAGGATCCAGCAGACCATGATGGAATCGCATCAGGTCGAACAAGCCGCACATATAGTTGATGACACGTTGCTGCTGGCGAGCGTGCCGCGTGTATTCTTTGGCCAGATGCACGGCAGAACGGAGCTGACAGTCCAGAAACAGTTTTTCCGACTGTTCTGTCTGCTGTTCAAAACGGCGATCAAAATCATCTGTTGGTTCGAGAGAATCGTCCACGAGGCGCTTTCCGGTGCAGGCAATAAGAACCCCTGACAAAACTGACCCCGATCCGCTCGCGGAAAGGAAATATTCATCGTTTGAGAGGTTTTGTTCGCGGCTCTAAAATTCAACGAACATCATCATAACGGATTCCGTAAGAAAACGGACCCGCGGCAAACCCTGTCTGTGATTCTCTTCTGAATCGGAAGCGGGTCGGTAAAATATCTCAATTTTCCGGCGCAGAAACTCATGGAGAAAAATTCGTTCGGAGCTACACTGGAGCGAGGTGTTTTCATGACGACAGACTGAGACAGACTGATCTGTCTCGCAGGCTTGAAATCGACAGCAGGAACTTCTGAAATGTCCTCCACAACTCCTCTGGATCAGACAACACGAACATCCGACTCAGCATCGCAGGTGGTCAACATTGCGATGGTAGGACTGGGATTCGGAGCGGAGTTCATTCCGATTTATCAGCAGCATCCGCAGGCCCATATTCAGGCCATTTGCCGTCGTCATGAAGGAGAACTGCACAAGGTCGGCGACCTGTTCGGAATCGAAACCCGCTATACCGACTTCGATGACGTCCTCAGTGATCCTCAGATCGACGCCGTTCATATTAACAGCCCGATTCCGGATCATGCGTGGATGTCGCTGAAAGCACTCGATGCCGGAAAGCATGTGATGTGTACCGTGCCAATGGCAACGACCGTCGAGGAATGCCGTCAGATCGTGGAGAAAGTGCGAGAAACCGGACTGAAGTACATGATGGCGGAAACCGTTGTCTACAGCCGTGAGTTTCTGTTCATCAAGGAACTTTACGAGAACGGGGAACTCGGCAAGATTCAGCATCTTGCGGCCTCACATCCGCAGGACATGGACGGCTGGCCAGACTACTGGAAAGACATGGTTCCCATGCACTACGCCACACATGCCGTGAGCCCGTGCCTGGGACTGGTCGACGGACTGGCGGAAGCGGTCAGTTGCTTCGGCTCCGGCACGGTTCGTGAGGAAATTGCGGAACGCTCTGGCAGCAGGTTCGCCGTCGAGTCCTGTCACATCAAACTCAAAGAGAGCGATCTCACCGCTCATATCTGGCGGTGCCTGTACGATGTGGCCCGTCAGTATCGGGAAAGTTTTGACGTGTACGGAACGAAGAAGAGTTTCGAGTGGACGCTGGTCGAAGGGAAGCCTCACGTTCTCCATACCGCGAAACGTCCGGAACCGGAAATCGCCGAACCGATTGAGATCCCCGACTTCGCCCACCTGCTCCCGGAATCGATTCGTCGTTTCACACAGCCGCAGGAAATCCACGACGCAGACCATCTCTCCTTCCTGCAAGGGGGAGGACATGGGGGATCTCACCCGCACCTGGTTCATGAATTCGTCAGTGCGCTCATCGAAGATCGTGCCCCCTGGCCGAATGCGGTGCAGTCGGCAAACTGGACCTGTGTGGGGATCTGTGCGCATGAATCAGCCTTGAACGGCGGTCAGGTGATCCGACTGCCGGAGTTCACGTTGTCGCCCCTGTGATCTTCGTCCCACTTTATCGGTCGCCAGAGCTTTCGCTTTATCGAAAATCACCTGGGAGGGCGAGGCTCCCGCCGAGCCGCACACCATGGAAAGCGTGACCTTTCATGCGGCTCAGCAGGAGCTTCGCCCTCCCGGAGATTGCCCATCCTGAAACATCCGAAGAGCGGAAGGTTCTTCCGGGTGGACGCGGAATTTTCTTCCACCGGCATCTTCAGCCGGTAACTCAGGTAAATTACGTTGATACGGGAAATCCTTGTTTATCAAGCTGTTGCGACATCGAGCAAAAGAAACAGCGGACAAGTGCGTTAAACTGGTACGGTCTCTGCATAAGGTTGAATCGGACGATCAAAATTCCGAGTGCGGAGTGTCGAACAGGTGTCGCTGGTTCCTCATCATTGGAGATCCGAGAGTGCTGCTGCGCTTCAGGAACGGACTCTGCCTGCCGACTCCTTAACAGGCATCCGGAAAGTGGATCTCACTGGCGAACTGAGCGATGCGTTTAACGCCATCTTTCTGAACGTGATGTTGCTTGTAGAAAATCAGCGAATTCCGGATCAGGTGCCGCAATCGGTTGCCCGTTCATTTGACGGAATTGAATTGACGGAGGGGAATTCGTCAGTCTCCAGCCCGGTTCTTCCCGGCACTGTCTTTCCGAGCACAGCGGAAACATTGGACCGCCTGTTCACCGCTCAAGTCCGATCGTCTCATAATCAGACTCAGGGAGATACCCTGAGCGGGACACAACCCCAGTCGGAACCTGCCGGCGAAAGTGATTTCGAAAACATCATCACACTGGCGACTGATGACACTCCTCCCAATTTGAAATCGGAATCACCACTCCCGGAAACCGCCCCGTCTTCATTGTCTGATTCATTGTCTGAGCCGGATTCGCAACTTGAAGTACAAGCCGCGGAAACACCCCCTCAGCCGGTCATCAACGAAATGGAACCAGCGCAGGCGGTCACATTGCCATTGCCTGATTTACACGGCGAAACGAGTGGTCCAGACGATCAGGCAAACTCCGCAGCAAATGAAGTGTCAGCGACTACACCGGAACCAGCCGAAACGATCACTAAAGGGGATCGTTTCAATGGATCGGACGACATGCAGGAAGCCCTGAATCTGGAAGTCGCAGCAGCGATTGCCGGAGGTCAGGCCATGCTCAACTCTTCCCCCACATCTGATAATAGAGATGACATCGAAGCGTCAGAGATGGAATCGGGAGTGGAGGGGATTTCGTCGGCATTCACGACCTCAGCGTCGTCAGTCCCGCTGCCAGCCGGGACTCCGAATGAAAGCGCACAAAAGGCTCGCCAGCTTCAGTCGGGCAGGATGGAACAAATCGCCGAACTCACCAGTCGGCATGTGCTGATGACAAATGAAGCAGGCCGCCAGCGGTTTATCATGAAACTGGATCCCGGTGAACTTGGTGAAGTGGTGATCGATATTCAGCGCCGAACTGACGGAAAGTTTGAAGTTCGATTGTCTGCCGCATCACCGGAGACTCGGGCACGTCTTCAGGAACAGACCGGCGAAATCATACAGTCGTTCACCCGTCAGGGGATCGACTTGGCAGAGTATGCGGTGGGTTCCACAGAATCACACGATTTTAGTGATCATTCCGGACAACAGGAAGCGGGACAGGAGCGGCCAGAACCGATCTTGAAATCACGAGCCTTTTTAAAAGCCTCCACTCGCTACGATTCGAGCGAAACCG
>DATMFC010000235.1:0-1598 GCA_035556335.1 Planctomicrobium sp.
CGTTGTTTATGTCGAACATGTTGATTCGTCCGACAGAGGGGCAACTGGAAACGTTTGGCGAACCAGATCTGGTGATTTACAACGCCGGAGGCTTTCCCGCTAATCGCTACACCACCGGGATGACCTCTAAAACCAGCGTGGATCTCAGTATCGAACATGGGGAAGTGGTGCTGCTGGGAACCGATTACGCCGGAGAAATGAAGAAGGCGGTTTTCACCTACATGAACTACGTCATGCCGAAGCAGGGGATTCTCTCCATGCATTGCTCGGCGACCATGGACCCGTCAGACGGATCGTCGGCGGTGTTATTTGGTCTTTCAGGAACCGGAAAAACAACTCTTTCGGCCGACCCGAAACGAAAACTGATTGGGGACGACGAACACTGCTGGAGCGATTCCGGAGTCTTCAATATCGAAGGGGGATGTTACGCCAAGGCCATTTACCTGACTCGTGAGGCGGAGCCGCAAATCTTTGATGCACTGAGGTTTGGAGCCGTTCTGGAGAACGTGGTTTATGACAAGGCTCAACACCATGTCGACTTCAACGACGGCACGATCACCGAAAATACTCGTGGCGCCTATCCGATTGAATTCGTCGACAACGCGCAAATTCCGTGCGTTGCAGGGCATCCCCGGCACATTATCTTTTTGACGTGTGATGCGTTCGGGGTCTTGCCTCCCGTTTCTTCACTGACGCCGGAACAGGCGGAGTACCACTTCATCAGTGGATACACCGCGAAAGTGGCGGGAACCGAAGTAGGGGTTCTGGAGCCGCAAGCAACTTTTTCTCCCTGTTTCGGCGGACCGTTTCTCGTCTGGCATCCGCAGGTCTATGCAAAACTTCTTTCAGAGAAAATCCGCAAGCAAGGTGCCCGCGTCTGGCTGGTCAACACCGGTTGGACAAAAGGGGGACCGGATTCAGGGCATCGAATTCCACTGCAATACACCCGGGCGATTATCGACGCCATCTATCGGGGAGAACTGGAAGAGGCTCCACGCCAGCGGGATCCGTTTTTTAATCTGGAGATGATTACCCAATGCTCCGGCGTTCCGTCTGAACTCCTGACTCCACGACAAACGTGGTCCGACCCGAGTGCTTACGACGCACAGGCACAGATGCTGGTGGGGCTTTTCGAGAAGAATTTCGAGAAATTCGGCGATTCAAAATAGATCACCCTGATCGGCGGTGAATCAGTGGAATCCATAAATCTGCTGTGGACTGGAGGCAAGTTCAATCGGCAGAAAGTGCCGCATCTGCTTCTCTCGTAATGCGTTGTGTTGCAATGGGTCTGTTGGCGACCGCGTGCGGGACTTCCGAACTGTTTGATTGGTATACGATTCGCGTTTCTGTTTCCTCGCGATTGACTGGCAAAGTTCGCAAGCGCCGAAGCGCTCCGCGAAGGCGGGTTCTGCTTTGCCGATGATTCTCTATGAGGATGGATCAATGAAAGCGTTTCGAATCCCAATGTTGGTCTGCGGATTAGGTCTTCCTTTGGCGGGGCTGATGGTTGGATGTACGGAAACAGCCGCCGATCGGCAGGCGAAAGAGGTTCGCGAGCAAGCCGATGAAAAGGCGAAAGAAGTTCACGAACAAGGAAA
>DATMFC010000236.1:0-7380 GCA_035556335.1 Planctomicrobium sp.
TGCCAGATCGGCCGAGGAATCGATAATCACCGGAGATTTCCCCCCTAGCTCCAGAGTGACCGGAGTCAGGTTCCCTGCCGCAGCGACGGCCACCTTGCGTCCGACTCCAGTTGATCCGGTGAAGAGAAGATGGTGGAAAGGAAGTCGGGTGAATGCTTCGCCGACCTCTGGCCCCCCATTGATGACGGCGACTTCGGTAACCGCGAACGTTTCGCTGATCAGCCGTTCCAGCAACTCTGAAAATCGAGGAGTCAACTCAGACGGCTTGATCATCACCCGATTGCCTGCCGCCAGGGCGGCGAGCGTCGGACAGAGTGCCAACTGCAACGGATAATTCCAGGGAGACACAACCCCGACGACTCCCAGCGGTTGACGGATCAGTCGATTTCGTCCAGGGAGAAACGCCCAACCGGTGGGGACACGGCGTTCGCGCATCCAGCTTTTCAGGTATCTTCGGGCATGAAGAATTCCACTCCGAACGACAAACAGTTCCGCCAGTCGGGTTTCATGAGATGAGCGACCGTGGTAATCGGTATCAATCGCTTCAATGATTTCACTTTCATGCTCTTCAATCATCGCCAGCAAACGATTGAGACAATCCACTCGTGCCGATCGCGGCAGATAAGGTTCATGCTCATAAGCATGCATCTGCACGTCGAAAACTTGTTCCAGTGCATCTTGTGAAGTCCGGTGTCCTTGAGAACTTCGGGGAAACGTTCGCTCAATCTCGGTCTGCATCAACATGAGAGTTCTCCTGATACTTCAGTCACAACTGCAAGAGCAACCGTGCGTTACGTACCCGTATTCTCAACCGGCGTGGGGAAAAATTCGAAAGACTTCATTTGAAGAACCAGAGGCTCTAATTGAATTTTAGGTTACCCACTGACGTTGAGGGAGAAAATTTTCGAAAGAGAGCGTAATGCGGAACAGTGCTGGTTGACGAATCGCAAAAGAGAGATAGAGAGCAGAATTATCGTTGAAATAAAATCAACCGGTTCGACCGTGGATATTGAACCACTTGCCGCAATGGCCGCACTTCACATCTCCCAGCGGAGAGACATCGGCATGACGCCCCAACGGAGCATTGCAGTGCAGACAGATATACCCTTCTCTTGCGGGGGGAATGAAACGATCTTTCCGGTTTCGACTGAATCCGTCCCGAAAATTCTCCTTGTCGAAGAAATTCTGATGTGATGGCAGTTTCAAAAAGAATGCTGCCAATCCAAACAGGACAAATCCCAAGGCGATGAAACTGGCGAAGACCCGAAAAAAGAGAGGAGGGCTTCCAAACTCGTCCCATGGACTCATCCACAGGAAACAGAGCGCGGTCACACCGATTCCAAACGGAACGATTCCAAAGAGCCTCGCAAACAGCATCGTCACCCCTTCGGTCTATTTGACATCATCATCTTCAACGCAAAACACCTGCATCAGGATCACAATTTCCATGCTGAGAAAAAAGAGGAGACTCACACACAGGCGCTAAGAGTCAGCACAACGCTGTTCTTTATGGTCCTTGCTTCATGGCCGATGTGGGCAATTTTATCAACCACGAATATCACGAATCAGACGAATAAATTGCAGTGAAATTCTCTGGTAAAGGATAAAGGGGAGGCGATTCTGAACAGCAAATCTTCCTCTGTGTCCCTGAAATCATGAAGATGAATTCATAAAAGACGTCGAACGAAAACTCTTTGCGTCTGAGCGCCTTTACGTGAGTCTCCTCTCCCTCTTCTTCATTCAGTACTTCCAAGTTTGATCTGAATAGGAGAGAAGTGGGTGGTGGGTAGTGGGTAGTGGGTAGGAAATGGCATGAATTTCCAGCCTTTTTCTGATCCCTGGCCCCTGAATCCTGACCCCTTGCTTCTATGTGAATAGACTTGGAAGTAATGTCATTATCAAGCAGCAAAGTCCGGCTCAGTTCTCCTTCTGTAATAGCGCCTGATAGCCTCCATCGGACGGGGCGCCGGGTTCGTGGCGGCGTTGTGAGACCAGTTTGACATCCGGGTAGGATTTCAAAACCGACTCGACAAGTTCGATGTTTTCCACACCATCGATACTGCAGGTGGAATAAAGCACCCGACCTCCCGGCTTCACCCTTTGAATGGCGTCTTCCAGAAGTCTGCGTTGCAGTGGAATTAATTCCAGGAATGTCGACGGAGTGATTCGCCATCGGGCTTCCGGGCGTTTTCCTAACACTCCCGTATTGGAACAGGGAGCATCAATCAGAACTGCGTCGAAGGGGCCAAATGGGATATTGTGACCATCATCCGCCACACGGGCCACTTCCACGTTTGTTAACTGCAAACGGGCAATGTTTTCACGAATGGGACGCAATCGGGTTTCCGAGAGATCACACGCCATGACTTTGCCGGTGCCGTTGAGTCGTTCGGCAATATGACAGGTCTTTCCTCCGGGAGCGGCACAGAGATCAAGAATGGATTCTCCCGGTTGAGGAGCGAGTAAATCGGTTGCCGACATCGCCGATTCATCCTGCACACTGAATCCCCCATCATGAAAACTGCGGAACTCTGTCGGAGAGATGGACCCCGCCAGGACGATCGATTCCGGCAATTCCCCCGATTCAGCACGAACGCCTGCTTCATCCAGTTCGTCGAGAATGGCGTCGCGCGTGGTCTGTTCGAGATTTACCCTTAAGGAGACACGCCCGGGAGTGGTGAACCAGAGTCCCCGTTCCAGCAGTCGGTCGAGATTCGTTTCTTCTTTCGACCAGCGTTCGATGAGCCAGATCGGGAGACTGGTGACTTCGGCAATATAATCAAGCGGCTGTTTCGCAGGATCAGAGAACATCGGTCGCGGAAACGAAACAGTCCGCCAGCCACTGTGAGCGCCACGCAGTTCATGAATGGGAAGTAACTGCGAACTTAATTTGTCGAGTGACATCACGGTCACGTCGTCGGTTTCACCGGCAACAGGCCCCAGCAGACTCATCTCCCGTTCCAGATTTCTCAGGATGCCGTTGATGAATCCCTTCGCTCGGGGCTTTTGAAGCCGGTCACATAAGGAGACCGTTTCATGAACCGCAGCATGCGGAGGAATGTGCGGCAGGAACAGTAACTGGCAGCAGCCCAGTTGCAGCAGCAGCCACAGCTCCTCTTCGACGTTCTCCCGATCACGAGTGACGTAGCGGGAAAGAATCGTGTCGAGCGTGACGCCCCGTCTCACCGTTTCAGACGCGAGATCCGTGGCGAAATGGCGGTCACGCGGGAGGGTTGGAAACTGTGTGAACAGGTCGTCGAGTGACTTTGAAACAAAGCGTCCCTGTTGCATGAGGGATTGAACCGCCAGAAAAGCCAGCCAGCGTGCCGATGGTCCGGACGTTCCCCCTTTTCCAGACTGCGAACGTGGACTGCGAGACCGTTTCCCAAGAGGGCCTTCCGGCATGAACCCCTGACTCTTTCTATTTCAGATTCCGTTGTGAGTGATGCAGGAAATGTATTAGAAAAGACTATCAGCCGAAAGGGGTTTGCTCTACCGTGAGAAATGCGTGACACTGGTTCCTGACAGAGTACTGGTCTTCGCCGAACAATCGCGGTGACCATTTTTTATGGATTTTCCCCTTGGCTAAACCTCGGTCTCCATCACGAAATGCTCCGTCGCAACACAAGGTTGCCGATTCCGGTCTCTCGTGGAGTTACTGGGACATTCTTGTCACGGCACTGGTTCTCGTCCGGTTACTGGTTCCCACCGAAGGGAGTGAACAGGGGCAGACACTCTGGATTGCCGCAGGCTGGCTAGTTCTGGCGTCTATTCGCTGCTGGTGGCTCGCCCGACAGGAGGGGTGGCACCCGCCTCAATTTCATCTGGCAGATCTCGGAGTGTTGCTGCTGATCGGTGGGAACTGTCTCGCGGCAGTGCTGGTGCTGCTTGGCGAAGGGGATCGCCGCGCCGCATTGAATGGATTCTGGGAATGGGGGTCAATCGGGGCCACCTGGTTCGTTCTCCGAGACCTGCTCCGTTCGCACCATCTCCGTCGACTGATGACGCGGGCACTCCTGGGGATTTGTCTGACGCTCGCCCTGTTCGGGATCTGGCAGCATCTGATCTGGTATCCACAACAGGGACGGCAATTGACCGAACTGGTCGAACTGAAAATCAAAACCGAGCAACGACAATCCCTCTCTTCAAGTGAACAACAGCGATTCAACGAACTTGCTGCCAGTTACGGAACCGAGTTCCTTTCACTTGATGAGTCTGGACGAACGGCGTTTCTCAATCGGGCTGTTTACAGTGTTGAACCGATTGGACGTTTCGCATTGGCGAACTCGTTTGCGGCGTTGCTGATCGTCGGCTTTTTCCTCTCGCTGGAAACCATGATTCGTGCGTTCCGGCAGGAGTCAAATACACGATCTCAGGTCATTGCAGCGGCGGTCACGATTCTGATCATCACCTGCCTGCTGCTGACAAAAAGTCGAACGGCCATCGTCGGTGTTGTTCTGATTATTCTCTGTCAGGCGATTCTGGCGGGAGGAGGACGCACTTTCTGGACACCCCGTCGACTACGAATCATCGGGGGAATATTGGCATTTCTGCTCCTCATGGCCGGTCTTCTTTTCTGGTCGGGAGGACTCGACCGGGAAGTGATCAGCGAAGCCCCGAAGAGCCTGCAATATCGTCTTGAATACTGGCAGGGAACCCGTGGGGTGATCAGTGAACACCCTGTTTTTGGAGTTGGTCCCGGAAACTTCCGTCAGCATTACCTGAAACACAAACTCCCCGGATCGAGTGAAGAGATTCTCGACCCGCATAATTTCCTTCTGGATGCCTGGTCGCAGGGAGGAGTGCTCGCACTGGCAGGAGTGCTGGTCCTGGTCTTTGTCTGGTTTCGTCGGAATCTGGTTCCGCCGGAGCCGAGCCCATCGCCCACTTCTCCTTTCCCCATCATCGCGGCGTTTTCCACAGGGTTACTGGCATGCGGGCTGATCTTCGCGGAAGAGTGGCTCTTTGAAGGATTCACCGATCGGACGATTCTCGCACTGGCCGGACTCTGGGTTTTCAGCCTCTTCCTGCTGCACTGGCTGGTCCCTGTTCTGGGAGCGAACCGACAGACCGCACTTGCCGCATGCGGAGCCTTGTTCATCCATCTTCTTGGAGCAGGCGGACTCGGCATGCCTGCGATTCTGCAACTGCTGCTATTGATGATCCTGTTCCTGCTTCCGATTCAATCCACTATCCAACCTGCCCGACAGATTCGTCTCAATGCTGCGGCGGTGATTGGATTGATTGCGGCCGTAGGGTGTGTCTGGACTGGCTTGCTTCCCGTTCTGACAACATCGATTCTGACAGAACGCGGTCGGACCGCGTTTGCATCTCAGGGAAATACCCGTTCCGCAGAGCAACTGCTGCGAGAAGCCATTACGGCCGATTCCCTTTCTCCGGAACCGTTGCAGCAGTTGGCGATGCTGTTCTTCCAGCGATGGAAACGGGACCGGAGTGATGATCGTCTGTTCGAAACCGCCGTTGAACTGCAGACACAGGCCATTCAGCGTGATCCGGTTGCCGGGAAGCGCTGGCTGATTCTTGGGGAATGGTTCATGGAACGGTCCCGGTCTGATTCCAGTTCCGATCACGCCCGACGGGCCGTGGAAGCGTTTCAGTCTGGAATCGAACGTTACCCGGCGTTCGCACCGCTGTGGGCTCAACTGGCCGTGGCGCAGGAAGCGGCGGGAGAATCGGCGTCAGATGCCTCCCGAAAAGCGATCGAACTTGATGACTTGAATCGCGCCAATCAGCACGCTGACAAATATCTTCCAGAGGCACTACGAAAACAACTCAAAGTTCTTGCTGAATAACTCCTTCGTCGTCGGGTGGCCCCGATTGCTCGCAATCGGGGTGGCGCAGCCATACGAGGCCAATGTTTACGCTTTGCAGACTCCAGAGCGGCTCGTAGACAGGTGAGGAATCGTTCTGAATTGAAAGGTGCTCTGGGGGGAGCGAGCATCAGGTTTGCGGCCTCTCACGGCTCCGCCGCCCCGATTGCAAGCAATCGGGGCCACCCGAGAGGGGAAAATTTTGGTTCTTAGAATTTTGGATTTAGTCTTTTTCCCGCTCCTAATCGATGAACATAAACTCATTGGTCATCAGCAGAGCCTGTGTCAGTTGTTCGAGCGGATGTGTTTCCAGGTAAGCTGTCAACACTTCGACTTCGCCCGATTTGGGAGCACGGGAGAAGACCTGTTTGATGAGCTGCTCCGCCTGACCGGCCGGTTCTGAACTCTGCTGACGAATCCGTTCCGCCAGTTTCATGGACATCGATTCCACGAAGGGGGAATTCATAAGGAACAGGGTCTGCTGTGGAACCGTTGTTAAGGGCCGCCCCTGACTCGATGCATCGGGCGACGGGTAATCAAACGTACGGAACAGACTCGGAAGATTGTTCCGGTCGATCAACGCATAGACGGTTCGGCGGCGTTTGAGTTCTTCGCTTTCCAACTGCATCGGACGGCCACCAACGACGAGATCCAATTCTCCCGAAACGGAAAGCATGGAATCCCGCATCGCTTCAAAACTGACCCGTTGGCGGTTCTGTCGCCAGTAAAGAGAATTTACGGAATCGACTTTTGCCATCTCTGGACGATCATTGCTTTCCTGCAGATAGACATGGGACAACATGATCCGGCGATGAAGCGACTTCAACGACCAGCCATCGTCATTCATGAACGTCCAAGCCAGATGGTCGAGTAATTCGGGATGTGTCGGCGGTTCCGCACGTGACCCGAAATCACTGGCCGATTCGACCAGACCTGATCCGAAATGCAAAGACCAGACCCGGTTCACAATCACTCGGGCGGTGAGTGGATTCGATTCCGCAATGATCGCCCTGGCCAGTTCCAGCCGACCGCTTCCATCCTGAAACGGCTGTTCCGCTTCTGGTTGAAGGATGCGTGGAGCATGTCGCTTCACAACATCTCCCTGACGATTCGGATCTCCTCGTACGAAGATCTTGGCATTGGATGGTTTGTCTTTGTCGAGCAGAACCATGGCCCGGGCCGGAGCCCCCGGTGACTGGGCATACCAGTCGTTGATCTTGGCTCTCAGAGTACGAATTTTATCGTTTTGGTCACGTTCAAACAGAACCGACCCTGCTCCACCAGGAACGTCTGAAACAGAACCCGGGCCGAACAGAGTTTTTCGTAAAATCTCCTGATTTGCATCAGCCAGCGCATCCAGCGGCGGCTCCTGAGCCCGGGCTTTCTTCCATTCTTCAACAATGGAAGCAAAGACCTGACCATAAGCCTGAGCAACCTCGAGGTGAGATTTCGGAGGAGATGCCTGAAGCTTTTCTTTGATCACCGCGGGAACCGATTCATTCTCCAAAACCGGTGCCAGTTTCCCGGCCGGATCAGCAGCAAGATCGGC
>DATMFC010000237.1:0-9013 GCA_035556335.1 Planctomicrobium sp.
TTCATTGGGAAGTTGTTCCGCTGCAGGTGGAAGACGTGCATTCCAGCGTCTTTGAAGACCGGTCTTTGTTTCCCCAGGGATCCATCGCATTTGATTCGGTCTTCCTGATGCAGGGGATCGAGCATGAATGGCAGAGAAGGCCGGACCTTCAGGTGGAAACCGGCACTGCCGCAACCGGTTGCGGTCTGACCTGATGATGAGGGAATTGACCAATGCCTCATCGTTCCGTCACGGAAACGATTCCCGCTTCGGCCGACGAAGTGTTTCGTCTGCTCCATGACTATTGTTGCCAACTCGAATGGGACACCTTGTTGCTGGAGGCGAGAGCGCAGCCTCTTCACATCAGGACTTGACAACCGGAATCTGTCCTGAGATATTCACCACAAAGGGTGAATAATGGTAACCGCTCTGGAAAAACGGCTCGATCGTACGTTGACGGCCCTGGCCGATCCGACGCGGCGGGCCATTCTGAAGCGGCTCTCGCGCGGTGAGACGCGGGTGACCGACATCGCCAAACCGTTCGACATCTCGCTGAACTCGGTCTCGAAACATATTCGCGTTTTGGAACGAGCCAAGTTGGTGACCCGGCGACGCGCCGGACGCGAGCACTGGCTGTCGTTTAACCGGCAACCGCTCGATGAAGCCGCCGGGTGGATCGAAGCACAGCGGACGTTCTGGAACGAACGGCTGGATGCCCTGGAGCGGGAATTGAATCAACCGGATGAGAGAGCGTCATGAGTGACTACGGTAAAGCGATCAGGAAAGACACGGTGCGAATCGAACGCCTTCTGCCGGGACCGATCGAACGGGTCTGGGCCTATCTCACCGAAAGCGAGAAGCGAAGCAAATGGCTGGCGTCCGGAGAGATGGAACTCCGCATTGGCGGAAAAGTGCAGTTGCGATTTCTGCATTCCAGTCTGACGCCTCATCAGGAACCAACTCCAGAGCGATTCAAGAACATGGACTGCGGCGTCGGTTTTGACGGAACCGTGACAGAGTGTGATCCGCCTTATTTATTGGCCTATACATGGGGTGGCGAGACATCGGAAGTGAAATTCGAGTTGACCCCGCAAGATGAGAAAGTTCTGCTCGTCATCACGCACACCCGTCTGCGGGATCGGGACGAGATGATCAACGTCGCGGCCGGCTGGCATGCCCATGTCGGTATCATGGAGGACAACCTGCAGGGGCAGACTCCTCGACCATTCTGGGCAACCTGGCAACAGCTCGAAGAGGACTACAAGCGGCGAATGGCCGACTGATGGCTGCTTTGATGTCGCTTTGGAATCAGCGCAGACAAACAATGGATCACAAAGCATGAACAGCTCAAGTAATCATGATGAACGTATTGCGAAAATGACATTCGCTTCGGTGTATCCGCACTATCTTGCAAAAGTCGAGAAGAAGGGGCGAACCAGGGAAGAATTGCATCAAGTCATTGAATGGCTGACAGGCTACAACGAAAAGAATTTGAAGCAGCTCATCAACGATAAAGCGACTTTCAAGCAATTCTTTGCGAACGCCAGTTTAAACCCCAACGCACGCCTGATCACGGGTGTCATTTGCGGTTATCGAGTGGAGGAGATCAAAAATCCGCTCACGCAGCAGGCCAGGTATCTGGACAAGCTCGTGGATGAACTGGCAAAAGGAAGAAAGATGGAAAAGATTCTGCGTGTTGAGTAAAACGCAGGTCGCTTTTCCCAGCAAGGAATATGCCTCGATGTTTCTGCTGCTGCAGGTTCTCATCTGACTCCCGACAGCGGTCTGAGTGAGCAGGTCAGCCAGGTGACGGTCTATACGATCGTAGCCGGCCAAGCTGACCCCGATCCAATCCCTTCGGGTAAATGACTTACATGCCTTATCCCGGCGCGATCAAATTCAACTACTTCCCACATGTGACGGGCTTCGGACAACTCTTCGAAACCTGCGGCACACATTTCAACCAGCGGTTGAAAACCGGAAAACAGAGTTTAGGAATGCTTTTGGGACAGTAATTATCTGGGTAGCAACTGGTCGTCGGACAAGGAAGTTTGAGACAGGGCTTGGGACAGTAGTTGTCAGGACAGCATGCTGGACTGTCCGTGACCCCGGGGAGCGGTTTGCTGCAATAATCATCAGGACAACATTGCAGCACACATTGTTTCGCTTTGCCCCCGTTGTGCGAATCCACGATGACGTCGGAGCAGCGTTCACTCGCCTGAAGTGTCTGGGACATCATGAGGATGGCTGACAGAATCAAGAGAATGTTCTTTTGAGGGGGGCTTTGCACGAGAGTTCTCATCACTCATCCTCCTGAATTCCGGGAACGAGAGGAACCAGGGACATCGCCGGTTCTGGCAATGGGATCGGATTCGTGTCTTCTCCAAGAACAACGATTTCAGCATCTGCTGAGTCCAATCGAATTTCCCAGCCCCCTCCCAGTGCCCGATACAGATCCACCAGACTTTGCGCCGCATTTCCCCGGGCTCCCGCCAGTGATTCCTGCTGAGCCAGAAGAAGTTGCTGAACAGTGAACAGGCGATTGAAGTCGATTTCTCCTTCACGGTACTTGATCTGGGCCACTCGCTCGGCATCCATGGCCTGTCGAGCACTTTCTTCAAGAACCCGAACCTGATCCGCGAAGTGCAGGTAGGCGACAATGGCGTTTTCGGCTTCCTCGTTCGCTGTCAAAACGGTTTGCTGATAGTTGGCGATCAGTTGCTGGAAGCGTGCGTCCTGGACACGGATGTTGTTCAGCAGTCGGCCGTAGTTCAACACGTTCCATCGGAATGATGGACCAATGGAGCCGCCAAACGCCCCCCCTTTGAAGATGTCGGAAAACCGGCCCGCTTCCCAGGACAACATGCCGTTGATCGAGATGTGGGGGTACAACTCGGCCTGAGCGATTCCGATTTCCTCGCTTTGGGCTGCCACGAGTCGTTCTGCACGACGGACATCCGGGCGTTTCCAGATCAGTTCGGCGGGAACACCTGCCGTGACGACATCCGGAGGAACCGGAATCTCAGCGGAATCCCCGAGGAGGTACGTCAGATCATGAGGGGGGACTCCCATGAGCACTGCCAGACGATTCTGTGAACGTCGACGGGAAATTTCCAATGCTTCAACGGCCGCCAGTGTATTTCCGAGATTGGATTTCGCTTGTGGCGTATCCAGTTCACTATCGACGGCCATCGCGTCGAACCGCGCCTGGGCGACCCGAACGCTTTCGTTCTGCAGTTCTGCGTTCTGTCTGGCCACCATAAGACGCTGGTCAAATGTCCGGAGTTCAATGTAAGTCGAGGCCACCTCACCGATCAGCAGGACCAGTGCATCGTCATAATCTTCGACGGAAGCATCCAACCGGGCATCAGCCGCATCAATGGCTCTGCGATACCGTCCCCAGAAATCCAGCTCCCAGGCCAGGCTACTTCCAATTCGCCAGTTGTTGTATCGGGTTGCTCCAAGATTCGAGAACGGAGAACCGGGAGGGAGTTGAGGAAACAGTGCGGTTTGGGTACTCCGATCAAACCGGTTGAATTCCCCCAGAAGCTCCTGAGACTGCGGGAAGAGTTGCCCGGCGACCACTCCGCGTTGAGCCTGAGCTTCGGCAACACGGAATCCCACCTCACGCAGAGTGAGATTCTGCTGGTACGACGTCTGAATCAGGTTGTCCAATATCGGATCCTGAAAGACCAGCCACCAGGATTGAAGATTGGCCGATTCGCTGGAAACTTTGGGGTCCTGTGAATCAATCCACTCATCCGCAACAGGTACGGCTGGCCGTTTGTAGTTGGGGCCAACTTTGAATCCGTTTCCAACATACTCCCGAACACTCGTGCATCCAACGGTGTTCATACAGACCAGCAGCCAAACGGGCAGCAGGCGCATTGAGAAGGGATTCATGCCACAGGTCCTCCATGACCAAGCCGCCTGATGTGATCGGGTTGGGCAGAGAGCTTGAGCCCGATCCGATGAGGCGGTCGTATTTCCCGGGCGGACTCGCCCGCTTGTAAACTGTCTGGTTTACTCTTCGGAGAAAGTCAGGAGAGAAGTTCAGCGGGAAGGGGGAGAGATCGACTTCCGTAAGGAGTGAGCAATCGATTATTCCAATTACTCTCATTTTACCTTGAAGAAATTTCAGGCGTTATCTGACAACGTAATGGTCCAGAAACATGGCGACTGCTGAATGAATGACGTCCTTCTGCTGCCTGGGGGTCAACGGAGGTTCGCTGCCGAGAATTTGCGGCCAGAATGCAAAAGTATTGATCAATCCCTGAAACTGACGGGCCGCAATTCGGGGATCGGACGGCTTTAATCTCCCTGCTTTCTGAACGGTTCTGATCCAATTGATCAAGGCCTGCTCTCCAGGTTTAGTATCCCCCAACAGTTGCCGGGAAAGCTCTGGAGTCTGAAGAAATCGGGGAAGAATGACACGAGCCAGGTCTTTGAACTCTTCCGCGTTGGACATGTCCACGTATTTCTGAGCGATCTCCCGAAGTTGAGGCTCAAGGGGGAGCAGAGGGTCGTAAGGAAACTCATCCAGACTGTCACATTGGGATTTCAACCGTTCAACAATGGCGACGAACAGATCTTCCTTGCTGGGGAAATGGTTGTAAACCGTTCTCTTGGAGACCTTTGCGACTTCTGAAATGCAGTCCATGCTGGTGTTGTCAAAACCGGATGAGCCAAATTCCTGAATGGCCGCATCCAGAATCGACTCACGTTTTCGGTCCGTCATCCGGACCTTCACAACTTCCCCCATGACAACCCCTCTTTACACCAATCAGTTTACTTTGTAATTTTCAATAAGTAAACCAAACGGTGCAGTTTACATTACTGTTTCCAGATGACATCACTGTTTCCAGAACCCTGAATCGGCCCGCCTGTTGGGCCTTTCCGATCATCTCTGCCTGATTATTTCTGTTTGTGGGATCAACCTTAATGAATAAGCCATCGTCCCGAAAGACTGTCCCGGCAGCAATCGGCCATCTGGTACGACGCGGTCTCCCATTACTGATTTTAGGGGGAGTCCTGGCTGCGGCTTACCATTATCTGGGGCATGGCGGACATGCCCCCACGCATCAGACCGGGGCAGCACCTCCTCCTGCGCCACTTCCCGTCACGGTAATGACAACACGGGAAGAAACCGTCCCCATTCTGGCCCGTTTTCTAGGTCAGACGGAAGCCTCTCAAGTGGTCGAAATTCGAGCCCGCGTCGCTGGACACATTGTGGACCGGACATTTCAGGAAGGGGAACTGGTGCAACAGGGACAGAAACTGTTCCAGATCGACTCCCGTCCCATTGAAGTGGAACTGCTGCAAGCCCGCGCCCGACTGGCCAGTTCGGAAGCGGTATTGAGCCAGGCCGCTCTCAATTTGAAGCGGAATCAACAGCTGGCACGCGATCAGGCCACGTCACAGGCTTCTCTGGAAGGGACACAAGCGGATCATCAGGTGGCACTGGCCAATGTCGAACTTCAGAAAGCACTCATTGCCGCTGCGGAACTGGAATTAACATACACCTCCATTGAATCTCCTGTTACCGGACGGATCGGTCAGGTCCTCAAAGATGTGGGAAACTACATCGGAGCGGGAGGAAGTGACCCTCTGGTCACGATTCAGAAAATTGACCCGATGTATGTCCGCTTCCCGGTAACCGAACAAGAGATGTTGCGATTCCGGCGCCAGATTGCCGAGGGAGACATTGTCACCCCCGCCACGGAAGATCTGGAACTGGAAATCACACTTGCCGATGGCAGTATCTATCCCCACAAAGGGAAGATCAATTTTCAGGATGTCAAAATTGACCAGCTCACCGGCACGATGGTCGTGCGGGGAAGCGTTCCCAACAGCGATGGCAGTCTTGTTCCCGGACAGTTCATTCACACAACAGTCCTGGGGCCACAACGGGTGAACGTGATTCGTGTGCCTCAATCGGCGGTCCTTCAGTCTCCGGTTGGTGCCAGCGTGTACGTCGTCAGTGGAGAAAACACCGTCGAAGCTCGCCCGGTGACCTTGGGAGAGTGGTCTGGAAAAGATCAGTGGATTATTGAACGCGGGCTCAAAGTCGGTGAGCAGATCATTCTGGATCGGTTGATGATGCTCCGGCCAGGGGCTCCGGTGATCCCGACTCCTCGTTGATCTTTTGCGAAGCCGTGTGATTCCTTCCGGTCTTCTCCTTTTTTCCAAAGCCGTGCACCATGCTTTCCCGTTTTTTCATCGATCGTCCGGTCTTCTCGATTGTCCTGTCGTTGCTCATTATCATCGCCGGGGCGGTTTCGATTGCGGTTCTCCCGATTGAACGCTACCCGGAGATTACTCCGCCGCAGGTTCAGATCAACGCCGTTTACCCCGGAGCCGATGCACAGACTCTGGCGGAATCGGTCGCTGCCCCCATTGAACAGCAATTGAGCGGGATCAAGAACCTGATCTACTTCAGCTCGCAGAACAGCAACGACGGTTCCTGCAAAATCACGGTGACGTTCGAAATCGGAACCGATCAGGACATGGCGGCGGTGGAAGTCCAGAATCGGCTGGCCATCGCACAACCGAAACTGCCGCAGGAAGTTGTTCGAAACGGCGTCACGGTCGTCAAAGCCTCCAGCAGTATTCTGGGACTGGTCGCTCTGGAGTCGACGGACGACACCATTGACGACCTTTATCTGAGCAACTATGCGACCATCAATCTACTGGATCGTATTAAACGAGTGACGGGTGTCGGAGATGCAACCGTCTTCGGAAACCGGGACTACTCCATGCGGATCTGGATTGATCCCGACCGCCTGGCATTGAAGGGAATGACTGTTTCTGATGTGGCGGTCGCCCTTCGTGATCAGAACGCCGTGTTTCCCGCCGGGATGATTGGTCAACGACCTACCGCGGAAGAAATCGAACTGACTCTTCCGGTCCTCACCCGGGGACGACTCAGTGAAGTGGCTGACTATGAGAACGTGATTCTCCGCGCGATGCCGGATGGAGCCATCGTCCGACTGAAAGACGTCGCCCGAATTGAACTGGGAGCCCAGAACTACAATCTCATCAGTCGACTCGACGGCAAGCCGACAACACTGATGATGATCAATCTGCAAAGTGGAGCGAATGCCCTCAGTACGATGCAGTTGGTTCAGGACACCATGACAGAAGCAGCCCGTGACTTTCCGGCAGGAATCACCTGGAGTATCCCGTTCGACACGACCACATTCGTGAGCGACTCCGTGGAAAAGGTAGTTCATACCCTGCTGGAAGCGATTGTTCTCGTCATCGTCGTGGTGTACGTCTTTCTTCAGTCGTGGCGAGCGACGCTGATTCCTCTTCTCGCTGTACCGGTCGCCGTCATCGGGACCTTTGCCGGAATGCTCCTCCTCGGTTTCTCAATCAACACACTTACGTTGTTTGGTCTGGTCTTGGCGATCGGGATTGTGGTGGATGACGCCATCGTGGTGGTGGAGAACGTGGAGCGTCTGATGCACGACGAGCATCTGTCTCCCTATGCGGCGACAATCAAGGCGATGGAACAAGTCACCGGCCCCGTCATCGCGATTGTGCTGGTCTTGTCCGCCGTGTTCGTGCCGGTCGCGTTTCTCGGCGGGTTTACTGGTCAGATGTATAAACAGTTTGCCGTGACGATTGCCCTGTCGGTCGCCATTTCCGGTCTGGTCGCTCTCACACTCAGTCCGGCCCTGGCGGCACTCCTGCTGAAGCCGGCACACGGAAAGAAGAATCTGTTCTTCCGGGCGTTCGACAAGATGTTCGACTGGATCACGCTGGGTTACACCGCTGGAGTGAAACTGGCGATTCGAGGGGCACTGGTCACACTGCTGATCTTTGGAGGACTCTGCTATACGACCTATCGCCTGAGTGGAATTGTTCCTGCCGGGTTCCTTCCGGATGAAGATCAAGGCTACGTTCTGGGAATCGTGCTCCTTCCGGATGGAGCCTCACTGGATAAAACACAGAAGGTGATCCAAAAAGGGGAAGAGTTCTTCAGTAAGCATCCCGCCGTTGACAACGTTGTGGGGCTGGTGGGATACGACGTTCTGGGGGGAGGAGCCGCCAGTACGAATGCGGGAGTGTTGTTTGTCCGACTGAAAGATTTCGAGCATCGCAAAAAGCCGGAACTGTCTGCAGCGTCACTGATCGCGGATTCCATGGCGTTAACAGGTTCTGTGACGGAGGGGCTGATCCTGACATTGAATCCGCCTCCGATTCAGGGGCTCGGTCAACGGGCCGGGTTTACGATTGAAGTACAACAACGGGGGGGAGGAACGGTTGCTGAACTGGCGGATGCGACGAACACGTTTCTCGCCGCCGCCGGTCAGCATCCGGACCTCACTGGTCTAAATGCGACACTGCGCGTCACTCTGCCGCAGGTTTTCGTTGACCTGAATCGGGAAAAAACACGCATGATGGGAGTCCGTCTGGCGGATGTCTTCGAACCGATGCAGGCATATTTTGGAGCCTTGTACGTCAATGACTTCAATCGCTTCGGACGCATCTGGCGGGTCCAGCTTCAGGCGGAACCGGACGTCCGCAGCTCACCGACTGATATTGAACGGATCTATGTCCGCAACAGTTCCGGACAGATGGTCCCGTTGTCGGCGATTATGGACATGAAGTTTCGAGCCGGTCCGAATATTGTCAGCCGCTACAACGGGTTCTCAGCGGTGGAAATCACCGGCGCTCCCGCCGTCGGAAAAAGCAGTGGCGAAGCGATGAATACGATTCGTCAACTGGCTGCCGAGCATCTTCCTCCAGGCTATGGGCTGGAGTGGAGTGGAGCGTCCTATCAGGAAATCAAGGCCGGAAATCAGGCTCCCATGGTGCTGGCGTTCGGGTTGCTGGTCGTCTTTCTCGTGCTCGCCGCCCAGTATGAACGATGGACACTCCCGGTCGCCGTGTTGCTGGCGGTTCCGTTGGCGGTTCTGGGGGCACTGGTGGCTGTTTATTACAGAAACTTCACACAGGACATCTACTTTCAAATTGGACTGCTCACACTGGTCGGCCTTTCCGCCAAGAACGCCATTCTGATTGTGGA
>DATMFC010000238.1:0-37817 GCA_035556335.1 Planctomicrobium sp.
GGGCAGAAACGACTGGTGTATAATCGTGATCGATTGCCAGACGCATCGTGTTCAATGTCTCCGTCAGCGTGCCGATCTGGTTCAGCTTGATGAGAACCGAATTTCCGACGCCGTTGTCGATTCCCCGTTGCAGACGTTCCGGGTTGGTGGCGAAGAGATCGTCGCCGATCAACTGCACCCGGCTTCCCAGCGCAGACGTTAACTGCTGCCAGCCGTTCCAATCTTCTTCCGCAAGGCCATCCTCAATGCTGATGATCGGGTATTGATCAACCCATTCGACCAG
This sequence comes from Planctomicrobium sp., assembly GCA_035556335.1. Taxonomy (GTDB): domain Bacteria; phylum Planctomycetota; class Planctomycetia; order Planctomycetales; family Planctomycetaceae; genus Planctomicrobium. The sequence continues at coordinate 284 of DATMFC010000238.1, forward strand.
CGACGCGATCATCTCATCCGATGACAATCGCTGGTCGCCGGTGGCTGCCAGGCGGTAACAGCCATCGTGATAAAAGTGGGTGGAGGCGACATCCAGTGCGAACGCGAGATCCTCTCCAGGACGATACCCGGCCTTCTGGATCGCTTCGATAATGAGATCCAGCGCCTGTCGATTCGATCCCAGACGCGGTCCATAACCTCCTTCGTCTCCTACCAACGTCCCTTCGTAACCGGCACGATGCAGCACGCGACCAAGTGCCTGGTAGACGGTGATGAGCCATTCCAGTCCCTGCGAATATGATGTCGCTCCAATCGGCATCAGCAGGAAATCCTGAAAGTCGAGCTGCCCCCCGGCATGTTTGCCGCCGGAGATCATGTTGACCATCGGCAGCGGCAACGACGGTCCTGCGCCGGGAACCAGCGAATTGGACAGAGGGGAAGTGTCGGTAGAAGCGGTGCGATCCCACAGACTGCGGAACTGCTCGATGGGTGTGCGTCCCAGAGCATCGGCTGCCGCATAAGCATTTGCCAGGGAGACGGCCAGAATCGCATTGGCTCCCAGTCGTGATTTATCAGGGGTGCCGTCCAGTTCAATCATGAGATGATCAATCGCAGACTGATCGTCGGCATCCTGACCAATGAGCACGGGAGCCAGCACAGTGCGAACATTGTCCACAGCCTGTCGGACTCCCCAGCCTCCCAGACGGCTTCCTCCGTCACGTAACTCGCGGGCTTCCGCAGTTCCGGTGCTGGCGCCGGCCGGCGCAATCGCACGGCAAGGACGGCCTCCTTCACAAGTGACAACCGCCTCTACCGTGGGACGTCCACGACTATCGAAGACTTCACAGGCTATAACATTCGTAATACGTGGCATAAGAAATGTTGTTATTAAAGTTTCGGGGAGGAAGTTGCCAATCGGGATTTCTCAAAGAAATCGTACAGTGCGTCGCCCAGTGTGGAAGGTGGGTTCTGGAGCCAGGAAAGGCCGAGGCCGCGTACAAACTCGGGATGCCATGGCTCGCCGAGATAATCCACGGTGCTTTTCCCGTCAATACGCGCGAGAAGACACGCCGCCAGATGCCGGACCGCACGAACAGCGGTCTCGGCCGAGGCGACGGGCGTTCCGGAGTTTTGGTCAACCGTTTCCTGATAACGTTTCCAGAAGGTGTCGATCAACCGTTGCCACTCCGGCATGGCATGACGCCAGCGGAGCGATTTCAGTAGCAGGTGACTCAGGAAGAAGCCAAGGTCAAACGCCGGGTCGCCGTAATGTCCGGTCTCGAAATCGACCAGTGACACGCCGTCGGCATGAATCAGGACGTTCTTCGGACTGAAGTCTGCAAGGACCAGACAGACCCGATGTCGACTCATCTCATCGATCAGGTCCGTCACCGACGGTTCAATGACGGGATGTACACGGGCGATCCAGCGATAGAACGGATCGATACGGAGTTCGTCGAACAGCGACCAGTCTTCCGCATCGGGCAGCAATGAAGGGCGACCGGCAGTTTCGCGATGAATCACTCCCAGCGAGGTCCCCAGCGACTCCGCCACTGTGTCGTCCAGGCAGTTGTTCAGTAATCGTTGTTTCCAGACGACGTGGTCCGCCCGAATAGCTTCCAGACCGAGGATATAGTTCTTCCGGTCTTCAAAAAGGACTCGTGGCACTGTTCCCGGCGGCAGGAGCGGAACGATTGCCCGGAGCACGTCCGCCTCACGGTAGATCCGTTCACATCGACTGAACCAGTCAATTGCCGTTCTCAGTTGAGGACGCGACTGTTTTATCACAATGGCAGATTGCCCCGGACGCTCCACCCGAAGCACCAGATTCGAGACTCCCCAGGCAAGTGGCTGCACGTCCGTTGCGGACGAGGCCGGCAGCCATCCGAAATCAACCAGGTAGGTTGTCACATTTGCAGCGTCAAGTTCGTGCATATTTCCACAGCAGGATATTCACGAGCATCAAGTGGCTCGGTATTGCTTTTAGAAATCGTTAAGGAACAGTCTTGAAATCAGCTCCCGGGTGGCCCGGCCTGTGTGGTCGGGTGCCGCAGGCACGAGACGCTCTGACCCTCAGGCATCCACTGTCTTCACCAACCGTTCAATTGTTCATCGGTCACCAAACCGAAGAATGAGATCTTTCTCAGTACTCGAAAGCTGAGGGTCAAGCATCTTGTCGCTACGCAACCCGGCCAATTGGGCCGGGCCACCCGGGATGTGATTTCTGGACTGTTTTAAACCAATAAAAGGATCATAGTGACCGCCCAGAACCTTCAAAAGAGTACATACCGGATTCAAGATAGTTCTGTTTCCGTGGTCTGCTCATCAGGCTTGGTCGTACGATTCCAGTAGGAGGCCAGCAGGGAACTGGTCACCGCAGACCACGGGCCAAAAACCGCTGAGCCGAGTGCCATCCGCGGACTGTTCAGAACATGCAACGCCAGACCGGTCGCCATCCCTCCATTCTGAAGTCCGACTTCAATTGCAACGGTCCGGCAGTCTCGAGGATTCATTCCCCCCAGGTAGGCAGTGACATATCCCAACACATAGCCCGATGCATTATGGCAGGCCGCTGCTGCAAACAGGAGCAGTCCGACGGACATCAGGTCATCACGTGCCAGGGCAATGGTAATGGCAATGATAATGCAGATCGAAAACATGGCGATTGTCGGGAGAATGGACATGATCCGTTTGACGTGTCGTCCGAGAGTCTGATTGACAATCAATCCGAGGACCACCGGCACCAGAATCATGGTCAGAATCGACAACATCATTTCAGGGACATTCAGATGAATCTCTTTCCCCACCAGTAATTTGAAAAACAACGGCGTCGCCAGAGGAGCAACCAGCGTCGTGCTGACGGAAAACGTGACCGACAGCGGCACATTCGCCCGAGCCAGATAACAGATGACGTTCGAAGAAACTCCGCCGGGACAACACCCGATGAGGATCAGTCCGGCGGCCACTTCCCCTTCCAGACCGAACAGTGAAACATAGAACCAGGCCAGAAACGGCATGATTGAATATTGAGCGATGGTTCCCAGAATCACCGCGTCCGGTCTTTTCAGAACACGGGCGAAGTCGTCCGTCGTCAACGTCAGCCCCATCCCAAACATGATCAACTGGACCAGCGGGAGAATCGCCTGTTGAGGAGCGAATCCCCACCAGTTCCATGTATAGAGTCGCGGAAAGAAAAACGCGCTGGCTCCAAAAATCAGCACCCAGCCCACGAACGGAATTCGCGGAAAACGGGACTGACGTCTCACCAGAATCGGAGATGAGGTGGAAGCCTCATCCTGTTGAAGTGGAGTCGATACCGACATCATGTCCCCGGCAAAAGTAAAAGCCAACGAGTTTTTCTCGACCGTAAGCCCTCAGTCTACGCGAAGATCGCTGACCGGAATGATCGCTAACTCTGCGCTATTGATATTTGCTCCCTGTCGGCCTCCGTTGTTGGAATAGCCGATGTAAAGTTTGCCATTCTCTTCGATTGCATACGGATAAGAAAGATTGCCACGAGGATGGGAATCCGTATTTCCTTCCGACATGACGGCGTCCCGGATCTTGAAGACTTTGGAAAAGAACTCCTCACCCGGTCGACTGACGGCGATCGTCAATGGAGCACGACGTCCTCCTGTGTTGGCGGTGGTGGTGCAGACCAGATAATTCTGACCATTGCTCAGTGTTCCCGCATACGGTTTGGAAGTCACCATCGGCAGATTACTGGGGATAAGAGAATTCCAGGTTCGTCCGTAGTCGTCGCTGGTGGCCATCAGGCCGATCGCTCGCGAGCCGAATCGAGAGATATTGATCACGCGCCAGCCGTTCACTATGACCGTCGATTCTCCCCAGATCTTTTCCTCCGGCCTGATCTCGTCTTTCAGAATGACGACATCCCATCGGGTCAGGTCGTCTCCATGACTGATGGCGACAGCGGCGGGAACTTTGCCCTGCCTGAAATCATTGGGAACGCTCATACCGGCCATGATCCAGTTTCCGTCCTCCATTTTGATGGGTTCTTGTGTCGACCAGAATCCTTCCCTGGCGACGATCCCTTTCTTTTCCCATTCATTCGTCGTCTCGTTCAGAACGTAAGCCCGAGTGTGAGTCGACTGAAGGTGTCCTTGAAACGCGCCATGAAATGCCCAGAGCCGGCCGTTTACCGACAGAAACACTCCGTGGCTGACTGCGAGATTGGGTTCATCACCGTGATCGATCGTGAACACGTCTCCCCAGGTTTTCCCGCCGTCGGTACTGATTCGTCCACGGGCTTCTTCCTCTGCCGTGTTCTCCGGACCTTTGTTATGGCCGAAGGAAACGTAAAGTTTTCCTTTATGCCAGCACAGAGCCACTCCATGCAGGAACCCATACCCTCCATCAACATCCGGTTCATGTCGCTTGATGACGGAGAACTCCACATTCTTCACTGTTTCGAGTTCGTCTGCTTTGGGAAGTTTCCGTTGTGGATTCCATAGAATTCGTTCATTGCTGTTTTGAGCTTCCGACGAGGACTCCGAAATCGACTGAGCAGAGGCCTGCTGTTCGGCGAACAGAACTCCCAGACAAAGCAAGCTCATATAAAGTTGAGTCTTCAATTTCATGGTGTCTTTCCATTGACGAGATGAAATCATCAGTGTTCTGAATTCCGTGGTTTGCATCAGATCAATTCTGCGGCAGCAAGTGCCTCGCGGATCGGTCCTTTCTGAGCTTCCGACGTCACCGGCATCGGCGGTCGGGGAACTCCTCCCCGTCGACCTTGCAGTTCCATGCAATAACGGATATTGGCTGGAAGGTTATCGTCGAATATCGCGTTCCAGATCGGCAACAGCTTTTCGTGAATCGCCCGACCGGTCTGATGATCCCCTTCCTGACAGGCATTCCATAGCTTCACACAGAGTTCCGGGACAGCAGTCAGAGTCGCGGCAATCGCGCCGACCGACCCTAATGCAAATGAAGGATAAAGCAGTGCGTCAACAGCGGTCATGATTCGTGACCGGTCCCCCGCCATGATGAGCAGGTCGGCCAGCAGTTTCATATCTCCGGCGCTTTGCTTCACGCCGACGACTCCGGGGACTTCATCGATAATCCTCGTCAGCAGTTGCGGAGATAGATAAGTCCATGGAACAACATTATAGATAATGACCGGCATTTCCGTGGCTCCGGCAATGTCCGCGAAGTGACGCACCATCGCATCATCATTTGGTCGAAAGACATAATGAACCGGCGTCACCTGGAGAGCGGCCACATTCAGATCCCGTACGGCGCGCCCATACTCAACAACAGCCGAAGTGCTGTTGGCGATAATCCCCACGATCACTGGAACCTTGTCCCCTGCTTCTTCGATCACCGTGGCGGAAACGAGTCGGGTTTCCTCTTTGGAAAGCGTGTGTCCTTCTCCGGTACTGCCGCAAACAGCCAGACCGTGAACCTTGGCGGTATCGATGAGATAACGGGTTTCGGCCCGCAGCATCTCCAGATCGATCGAGCCGTCAGTCCGGAAAGGGGTCACCATGGGGGGAATGATGCCGTAAAGGTGTTCATTAGACATAGCAACAGGTCCATTCTAAAACAGGAGGCGCAACACCATCCAGGCGTGGTGTCAGACGCCGTAAAGGGAGCAGAAATTCTCACGTTTCGTGGAATGTCAATAGTTAGCGCGAACTCGACATCCCACCTGCATCTTCCGGGACATCAAAGTCGCACTGAGAGTTCTTCGCAGGGAGGTCAACTGAAATCTGGTAGGGAGGAAACAGGGATGTATCTTCATCGGGATTCATTGAGCGAACTCCGGTGTTTCCCAGTATGGTCGCGACATGCGGCCCCCCAATGTGCCCTTTTCGATCGCGAATTTGATAACGTCCGTCACGAATGTCTGCGACTCCCACCGGTCCCCGATTTCCTTTCGATTCATCCGGTTCGAGCATAATGCTGCCATATGGAATTGGTTTCCCGGCAAAGGTTGCTTTTCCGGTGAGAAGATAACGGTCCGGCCCATCATTCGGGGGCTGGCATCCAGAACATCCGATCAGATTGACCAATGTTGTCAGCAATAACCCCATCGTCGCACTGATTGACACGTTCGACATTACAGACCTCCTAACGGAAAGCCGTCGGCTCGTTGAGCCAGTTGCCGATAAACTACGGAAGACATGTTCTCACTGTAGAACTGGATTGATCCATCAGCCATCAGGAAGTGACATCCTCCGGTATGCCAACTTCCAAAGCCCCGTGTATGCGTGCCGACAACCGCTCCCAATCCGGCAGGGTGTGAAGAATAGGGACCGACCCCGGGATCATAATCGACTTGAGGGGCATTGATCGGATCTACGGCTGCCGCAACAACACAGACATGCGACGAAGCGTCAGCATTTCGAATCGACGACGCCCAGGTAAAATGAGTCCCAGCGCCGCCAATTCCCCATGGTGTATTCTTGCCTCTGGCAAACCACCATCGGGACTCACCGACCAGAAATGTATTGGAGCTTCCGTCGGTGAGATCCCGCATTTTCATGCTGGAATTCGTAAACAGAACGCCATTATTGAAGAAAACGCGGGAGTTACTGGCATCACCGGTTGTACAAAGCGCCGCCGATTGCAGCCCCCCTCCCTGAACCCCTCGGTAGTTGGAATTCGGCTCAGCAGGAGAAGCATTGGGATCGGAAGGGCACTGGAACTTTGGAAGTGGTCGGACTTGCTGCGGTTCGTTCGTAAGACCAGTCGTGTCATTACCGATGTTGGCAAAAGTTCCGTTGAAATCAAACAATTGATATCGAGGGGTTTCATCCAGATAAGGAAGAATCATGACTGTCCAGGAGGCTCCGCGACGAGCAGAGGCAGCTTGTGGACAGGCTGAAGTCAGAACGATTTCTCCGGACGGGAAGAGCGTGTGGGTATCGTGATAATTGTGGAGGGCCAGCCCGATCTGTTTCAATCGGTTTTTGCAGTCAGTCCGCCGTGCCGCCTCGCGGGCCTGCTGGACCGCCGGAAGGAGTAACGCCACCAGAATCGCAATAATAGCAATCACGACGAGCAGTTCGATTAACGTGAATCCAGGTCGAACGGCGTTTGTCTTCATGGTGAGCTCTCCCGTATGAGGTGATCATTCTGCCGCATACAAACAACGAAAATAAAAACGTAACGTCAACGATTCTCTTTGTTCTAATGGCCCTCCTGCAAGAGTGCGAAGACATCACAAGGCGCGCGAATTCACATAGATCAACACCAAGACAGATCTGAAATCAGCAGATTTTTTGCTGATATCTGTGTAATATTCAGCAATTTTAGAAGGGGATGTACTCAGTGTGGGAAAACACACCTCAATAGATCTGATATATGCTTTAGTGGCGGAGATTCATCTGGATTGTTAATGAATTTTGAAGCGAGCCGAATACCATGTCAGACAAACTGGACGGGAAGCGACCACAGCCAGAACCAACGTCGTCAATGAAACCCGTGACCGGTTTAAGAGCCGTTCTCGAAGGATTCGCCTCCCGGGAAGCGGCGTCGCGCGTCGCCAGCGGTTCTTCTCCTGATGCGTTGCTGGAGCTGTTTAAGAAAATGGGGCTTGCTGCCGAAAACAGTGACTATCCCCGACTCGCGGAAATCGACCGGCAATTACATCGCTCCATCGTGGAACTGGCCGACGTCCCAGGTCTGCTGGATGCATGGGAGGCTGTATTTCAGGCTCAGAACGAATTTCGGACCCAAACCATTGATGTCTGCTGGCCAGACATCGGAGTATTATTTGAATCTCACCGGGCACTGGTTGATGCCGTTGCTGCTGGAGATGCCGCTGAAGCCGCAGAAGCAGCCAGAACACATCTGGATGCTGTCTGGTTTCGGCTGGCTTTAGCGACATCCGATCAATCGATGCCAGATGACCCTTTAGCTCGTGCCTGTGCTTATCTGGCGTTTCATTTTCATGAAACCGTACTTTTGCCCCAGATCGCTCAAGAGGTAGCCGGTTGCAGTACCGGACATCTGGCCCGTCTTTTTCGTGAGCGAACCGGCTTGAGTTTCAGCGATTACCTCATCGAGTTGCGACTGCAGAAAGCCGCCCAGCTCTTGCAACAGACCAATCGAACCATTCGGGACATTGCGAGAAAAGTAGGATACTGGGACCCATCTCGATTCGCGACCCATTTTCGCCGCCGTTTTGCGGAATCTCCCATCGCTTTCCGTCACCGGTTGTCTCCGATTACTGCCCGTCGAAATCCTCAGAGAAAGAAGAGCTAGTGTTGCATCAGCATCCAAAATGAGGGTGGAAGAATTGAAACGGGAGCGGCCAACGAGCCGCGGAACATGTGAGACAACACGACGTTTGAAGCCTGACAAGGCACTAGCAGGTTGCTGAAGAAGTCATGTTTCCCCGTTGATCAGGGATATTTCCGATCGAATCGGGCGTGATCGGAGTCTCCCTGTCGTGTTTTGCTCGGTGAAAATGGGTTCGGTTTCCGTGAGAAACCGGGCTCATGGCCCTCAATGTCGCCTCATTTCGCCGGAGACAGGCGTCTCATCCGCACCAGATTGTATGCGGCCGCTCCCAGTTCCAGTTGTTGTCTGAGTTTGTAGAGATCAGTCGAAAAGCGTAGCGTCTGTCGGGGAGGGGAATTCAGGGGAAAGTGCAGCGCCCAGATGTTCACCTGTTGTCAGTTGTTCAGACTTTGTGGTCATTGGACCGGACGTTCTGAATGCTGGCAGTGGGGGACGGGGTGCACACGAACATGGAGCAATGGGTGGAGATTCGCTGTCGGATGCTGACGGGTCAGATGAGCAAGCGGGCCGCTTGTCGGCATTACGGCATCCACTGGCAGACTCTGGAGAAGATGTTGACTCATTCCGAGCCGCTGGGGTGTCGACGCAGTCACGGTGAAAGCGACGATCTAATGAAGTCCACCTGATTCACGAAGGAGTCGATCCGCTGCTGCGTCGCTTGAATGAAGAATTTCCAACGATTGAACTCGTTCATGCGGACCTTGGATACCGCGGATCACTGGTGGAGATGGTCGAGGGGGAACTCGATTTCAAATTGAACTTTTCCAGCAAGCCAGCGGGTATGAAAGGCTTCTTGCCTCTGAAGCAACGCTGGGTTGTCGAACGGACATTCGCTTGGTTCAACCGCTACCGGAGGTTGAATTGCGATGTGGAGCTATTTAGCCATTCCTGCACCGATAAAATCCTTCTTTGCGACACTGAAGAAAAAACTGGTCCACCACGAGCAGTACCAAACCCCAGACAGAGCCTGTTTGAATACATCTAAGTTTTCTACAACCGTGTTCACAGACACTCAGCGTTGAACGACAAATCACCACCCCAGTTCGCCAAAGCCGCATAAGCCTAAAGCAGCGCCCACTATTCGTGGGAAAGTCCAAGCACCGTTCTCGATCATTCAGAAACCGTTATCACTGACAAATGATCGCCGACTATGGAATCGATGGTTGGGGAGAACGAACCTTGTCTTTCGGGCGTGGGAGTGGCGGTAGTCCATCATCAGGCTGATTCCACAGTCGATGAGGATCACCCAGGCGGCGCATCTCAGAGAGCAACAACGTCTCCATTTCCGCCAGCTTACCGGCGTGTTCTGGAGAGTTTGCAAGGTTGATTTGATGGGCTGCAGGTGTCACGCCGGTCAATGAAATTACGGTAGAATCATGGTGTTCACGGAGCAGTTCATGAGGATTTTCTGCAAGGTTGAAGAGTTGTGTCTCCCGTACACTCCCGTTTCTTACGTCATATTGAATGAGCTTCCAGTCTCCTTTCCTGACGCAACGCATCCCCGGCTTGTCTCCGCCTGAATAGGTCCCGTAAAGAACGTCGCGCACAACCCCCGTTTTGCCTTCTAAGACCGGCTTGAAGCTCATTCCCTGATTGCTGTCCGGTACTGGTATGCCAGCAAGATCGCATAATGTTGCGAGAGTATCTGACAGATAGATGTTTCCGAGGGCACGTAATCCGGGAGGAATGCCTGGACCTTTAATGATATATGGTACTCGCAAGGTGTGTTCGTACAGATTCTGCTTCCCTTGCAATCCGTGGCGGCCAACTGCGATGCCATGGTCTGACGTATAGATAATATATGTATTATCCAACTCTCCAAGTTCCTCAAGTTTCTTCAATACACGACCTATTTGAATGTCGATATTCTCGCTGCATGCAAAGAGACGACCACGTTCATTGCGAATTGTTTGGGAATCACGGTTACTCCATACACCGCTTACGGCCAATTCGTCCCGGACATCGGTATGACCATTGGGAAAAGGGGAATTGGGGAGATAATTTGGTGGAAGTTCCGGCTGACGTGGATGAGAAGGAGGAAGAGAATTTTCGTTAGTGTGATTCGTTGCACCATACTTCGCCAGCAGAGCGGGGGTGCCGTTTCGGATGTCGTGCGGGTGTGAAAATCCTAACTGAATCAGGAAAGGGGGGCGTTCATTTGCGGACTCGCGTTGATCGAGAAAGTCCAGCACGTGTTCCGCATGCCATGCGCTTCCAGTCTCAGGAGTGTCGCCTCGTTTGGTGGCGTCATGGCGAATCTTGAAGTGCTTGTTCGCTGCCTCGTAGCTGTTCCCCTTCTTGCAGGTTCGCATTGTATCGTAGCCTGCGCGGTTGAACACGGCAGGAATGGTATATTGATCCAGATCGGCAATACAGTTTTTCTCTTTCATCGGACCGATTGGCAAATGCCAGACGGTTCGCCCGCTCATGATCATGTGTCGCGAGGGAGTACAAACCGCACCACTGAAAGAGCCCATATGATAAGCTTGATCCAAAACCATTCCCTCGGCAGCGAGCTGGTCGAGATGAGGAGTTTCCAGAGTCGTATCTGGGTTATAGATTTTCAGATCAAATGGTGACTGATCATCAACCACAATAAACAGGAAATTCGGCCTTTCGGCTGACCAGAGATCGGTCGGGAATACCAGTACTAGAAGGATAAGAATCAGAAGATTGTATTTCATATACTGATACGCCTGTTGTAACATCCGGGCACAATCCACATTCTTAACGAACCCAGTGATTTAGTTCTTGATTTTGGGCTCAATCGGTGCGCTTGGAGGGGCCTGCTCTGCATTCCATGCGGCATAAACCGCTTGGAGTTCTTTGACCTTCTCAGGCTGTTGAGCCGCCAGATCATGTTGTTCTTCTTTATCTTGTACAAGGTCATAAAGCTCCGGCTGCCCGCTTCCTCCTTCAGCGACAACGAGTTTATGATTGCCATGTCGTACTGCCCATTGATCGCCATACCTCCAGAATAACGATTCGTGTGGTTGACCGGCATTCTGGCTGGTCAAATATGGCAATAGATTTACTCCGTCCAGCTTCCATTCCGGAGAAATTGTTCCACCAGCAACAGTAACGATCGTCGGGAGCAGGTCCAACTGAATCACAGGCTCCTGGTAGACGGTTTTCGCAGGAAGATGCCCTTTCCATTGCATGCAAAACGGGACACGAATCCCTCCTTCCCAGGTCATCGCTTTCAATCCTTTTAATGGGCCATTGCTGGACGTTGTCGATTTCGTCGGCCCTCCGTTATCGGAGAGGAAGATGATCATTGTCTTTTCTTCCTGTCCCAGTTCATGGATTTTATCGAGCGCGCGACCGACGTTGTCATCCATGGCTGTCATCATGGCCGCAAAAGCCCTTCTCTTTGGATCCTGAATGTGAGAGCACCGATCCAGGTAGGACTGCGGGGCCTGCAACGGATTATGTTGAGCATTGAACGGCAAGTAAACGAACCATGGTTCATGTTGATGTTTCTCAATCCAGTCTGCGGCGCGAATTCCGAACTGTTCCGTAGTGTAGAACTCGTCATCTTCAATCGGCATCACTTTCGGCGATATCCGAGAATCAACGAATAACGCAGGATGGAAGTAAGAGGTATTGGCCAGTGTTCCGAAGAATTCATCAAACCCTCGTTTCAGTGGGTGATATTTAGGCCGTTCCCCTAGATGCCATTTCCCAATGGCGCAGGTCGCGTACCCCAGTGGCTTCAATCGATCGGCAATCGTTTTTTCGTTGACGTCCAGTCCGAGTTTTTTCATTCTGCTGTTCGACTCGTGACCGAAACGGGTTTGATAGCGTCCGGTCATCAAGCCGGCACGGGTTGGGCTGCAGACTGGACAGGAAACGTAGCCCTGACTGAATGTGACTCCGTTACTGGCGATGGAATCAATCCGTGGGGTCGGGATGTCGGAGTTTCCCTGGAAACCGAACTCGCCCCAGCCCACATCGTCACAAAGAATCAACAGGACATTGGGTTTCGTGTTTTCGGCAAGACTGATCATCGGAATCTCTCCGATCAGGGACACTCCCCACACCAGCAGGCAACAGAAGAGACGCTGAAAAGTTGCACAATTCATGTGATCAGATTCCTGAAGAAATATGATTAACGGGACGTTGTTGTGGCTGTGAGTTCTCGTGCTTGTTTCAGAGCACGAGTGATCTGCGCGGCGATAGATCATGAGAAGATTTGAAGCCATACATTTCCAGAGTCCGCCAACAAACTCTCTCCTCGGAGAGGGTTTCCCTTTGTCGACGAACGGACCAAGGGTTGTTTTGTTGGAGGTTCCAGAAACCATGGCACAGAGTTTGTCAAAATTCACCGAGGAGCTGACCATCGGCAATCGCAGACAGCCTTTGGTAGAGTCCATAAGGGCCATTGACCGTCACACCGGCATCGGTGAAGTTCGTCGATGTATTTTCAATGCTTTCCGAGATGAAGCGAACACTTCCGTCTCCCATCAGAAAAAGCACTCCTCCCGTATGCGGGCTGCCGAAAGCAGTATGATACTTGACTGGGTATGCTGTTTTCGTGGCATTCATAAAGGTATTCGTTGAGCGCACGTGGTTGTAAGGGCACGTCTGGTACTCATCAAGGTCCGTGCAGTCAGCACCGCCTGCGTTTTTCAAGGAACCATAAAGAAGATTGTTTCGCGTCTGAGTCCATTGAGTCTCTCCCACGAGCATTGTATTCGACAGACCATCCGTGAAATCCCGAAAGCGGAGCCCGATGTTGACGCGGAACGCACCCACTGAACGATCGCTCTGATATGCAGGATTGGACTGATTGCAGAATTGTGCATTGAAGGGGCCACTGTTGCCGACATAGCTGCTTGTCGCGACCGCATCCACGATTCCGTTTGCGGTGCTGGTGGCGTTCGGGTCTGAACTGCCGGACTTTCGCGTCCGCGGCTTGGTGTCTGACGGGCAGGAGAACACAGCCAGCGAAGTGGCTGATGCGATGGTATTTTGCTCCTCTGGAGGAAGTTTTCCATGTGGGTGAAACCGGAAATCAAACTTCGAGAAGAGAGCGGTCTGGTCGAGCTGCGGCAGAATCTGGGCCGCCCAGCTCCAGCCACCATCCTGGGTACCCGCATTGGTTGTGGTCGAACCATTTGTGTCGATGTATCCGATCGGAGTCAGGTTGTAGATGTCATGATAGTTATGAATCGCCAGACCGATCTGCTTCAGGTTATTTCTGCACTCGGAACGCCGGGCTGCTTCTCGTGCCTGCTGAACTGCCGGAAGCAGCAAGGCAACCAGGATCGCGATGATCGCAATCACAACGAGTAACTCGATGAGCGTAAACCCCCGAGAGCCCGGCGCGGCCGGTTTGTCCCGGCCGCAACCAAAGGAACTCACGTTGTTCGAAATCCTCGCAGCCTGAGAAAATTTGGATCGTTTGCAGTGCAAGGTCTGTTCCACTGCGGTTCGGGCAGATGAATTGAATATTGAACTGTAAGCCTGACGATCACTTCCGTGAGCACCGGATGCCATGATCTTGATCCCTCTCGTAAACTTCTGACAAGACGACTTCGCTGGACCTGTTTTCATATCCGCAGGCAATCTCCAGACAAAACACTGGCGATGACGGTCAGCGGATGACGGCAAACTTCAAACAGGTTCTCGACAAACGAGCAAATGCGTGTGCTCGACGCGGGGAATGTTGTCGGAGGAGAGGATTTTGTTATCATTGAATTCGGTGTCTTCACACCAAATTAACGATGTGACACGTTCCAAGCTGACGGGGAGCTGGGTACGATAGATAATAAATTCTCAGTGTGAGGAATTTTTACTTGTCGTTTTCAACAGACCCGAACCCGAATCAGTCGTTGACAGTGGCACATTCACGTGCCTTGCTGGCGAAAAACTGGGGAAATGCCCAGACGTCTCTCTTGGCGTTTATCACGGCATCCGTTCCGCAGTTCTCTGATGCCGAAGACCTGCTTCAGGAAGTTGCGGTTGAAGTCGCGGTTCGCTTTGACGATTACGATCCGTCTCGCCCGTTCCTGCCTTGGGCCTTATGGATTGCAAAAATCAAAATTGCCGAATTTTACCGAAATCGGCAGCGGCGTCAGGTCGTCCTTGTCGGCAATTCTCTCGATGCGCTCGCGGAAGCCTGTGTCGAGATTCAGGAGTCGCTTTCCGATGAGCAGTTCGCAATTGAAAAGTGTCTGGACCAGTTGACAGATCGTTCTCGTGAGTTATTGAACTTAAGGTACTCCGAAGGAATCAGTTCACCGGAAATTGGCGCCAGGCTAGGCATTTCGGTTCGTTACGTCAGAGTGGCGCTTTCACGGATTCGAACGACTTTGACAGAATGCGTGCAGGCCGCAATGACCTCGCGATCATCTTCCAATGCGTGAGGCCCTATGCGAGAGCAAGAAGCCCTGGAACTGATTGATGCACATCTGGACGATGACGATCTGTCCGAGGAGCAAATCACAGCACTTGCGGATTGGCTACGGGAAAATCCGCAGCACGCACAGCGTGCCTTTCATCGTATTTTTCTGCATTCATTTTTGCGCCGGCGCTTGCAGGCACAGCGACTCTCCACATCCAGCACCCGCACCGATCTGGTGCCCGGCAGTACAATCGAGCCTTCCGTCACGGCCGAGCAGTTCTCTTTACAACTGATGGAGAATACTGCCGTTGCGGGAAAGTTCACCCGTCGCAGGAGTGTGTTGCTGTTGGGAGGACTTCTTCTCTGTCTGGCCCTGCTCGCCTGGGGAGGGTTCATGTACATGTATTCCACCAACCCGACAGTCGAGATGGCGACCGCATACGACGGATTTGACTACCCTGCGACGTCAATTCCCGCTCCACTCCCCCAGCCTCAGACCTGGCCGAATACAGGAGGCATGCAAGGGTTATCCGGAGGAATAGGGTGGGCAGAACCCTGGCAGGAAACCGGAGCCAAGGTCGCAGTCATTGTCGATCATACCCGGGAACTGAACTGGGATCCGAAAGACATGCGGAAGTTCAAACCGTTAGGCCATACCGACACTCAAGGGCGGGTTCTCCAGACAACCGGGCTTCAGATGAGAACGGCGATGGGAATTCGCTCACTCACCTCCCGCAAACTTGATCTTACTGCCTTCCCGGAATCCATGATCGACGAATCGGGTCTTGGGAAAGACGGAACGGTGCTCTGGTTCAGTTTTCTGGCACAATCATTTAACAGTACTGCAGAGAACAATCGCTTCACTTATTTCCAGATTGGTTCTCGTGAAATCTCAGGCTTTCGCATCGGTAAAGTTGGCGCTGCACCTTCCGGGAACTGGACAGCCACAGGGCTGCTGACCGGCGCTCAGGTGAACCTTCGCTCAAGTTCTGTTCCGTCTGGAGAGATGGCATTTCTGGTAACGCGTCTGGAATTTCGCCCCGGCCCGGAAGATGCAGCGGTTTGGATAAATCCATCTCTGGCAGCAGAACCCAAACTTGCCGAAGCGACGTTGCGACTATCCGTTCCGGATTTCCGCTTCGACGGAATCACAATTAATGCGAATTACTCCACGGACATTGATGAAATCCGCATCGGTCCAAGCTTTCGAGCCGTGGCCCCTTCAGTTCCGTAGATGAAGATCGAGAATCTGCAGATTCGGACTGCCTCATCAGGAACGCAACCAGATCTGCAACCTGCTGAGACCCGAGCACTTGGGCCATCGTCGGCATCGCGGAGATGTTTGCGGAACGCCGTTCTTCAATCTTCTTCTTGGAGATCTTTACGGTCGCTCCGTTTGTTAATCCCAAAGTCACGCTGAGACCGCTTTCGTTCAGAAGGACTCCGGAAAAAACCTTGCCTTCTTCGGTCAGAATCTGCTGAAGCTGGAAACCTTCCGTGATGACGGCACTGGGGTTGATGATCGACTCTACGAGATGCTTCGGAGTTGCACGCTTTCCAATGTCCCCCAGATTGGGACCGAAACCATTTTTGCTCGAATTCAGGCTGTGGCACTGAAAGCAGCCAGCCCCTTGTCGATGACGAAACAGAACTTCTCCTCGCTCGGCACTCGCAGTTGAAAGCAATGCCAGCGAGTCCTCCAGTGTTGCTGGCTTCTGCGGTTCACCAAGTGAAAGTGGCTCAATCAGGAAGATGGAGTTACTTTTTCCTCCGGCCCTGCCGTCTTCTGTATTCCCGCCGAGTTCGACATGACCCGACTCATAATCTCGAGAGAAGACCCGGTAATTCCATTTCCCCGCATCAATGATCAAGTTTCGTTCCTGGAACTGAGTGGCAATCCATGATGGGAGTGGATTGACCCGTTCATCGATCGCGACGGAAATTCGGGCTGGATGCAGCAGTTCCAAGGAGAGAAATCTGGAACTTGTGGCCCCATCGTCATCATTTGCGGTCTGGATATAATCCGCTCCCACAAGTTCTTCCGGAACGCTTTGCAGACGGTACTTTCGATCGACGAAAATCTTCGCTCCATTTTTCAGTCCTCCCGGGATGACCTCATACTGACGTCCACTCTGGACCACGAGATTGTTTACTAATGAAACTGGAGTGGCAGACGGATCTGCATCGATCGCACTTCCTCGAATCACGGGGGCTGTGATCCCTTGCCCAGCCTCCTCTTTCCAGAGAGCAACAACCGAACGGACGCCCGCCTCGTCATCGTTCTCAAGCACGGCCACTTCCTCTGAGGTCAAGGAACTGCCTTCCAGCAGCGCCAGCAAAACGCCACGACGCGTACCACCGCGCGGGTCCCCCAGATGGGACCTGAGATCATCTGAGGAATACAACAGGAGAAGCGTTTTCCACGCGGAATAAAACACAACCCGATCGGTTTCCACTGCGAGAAGATCGAGAATCTGTTCCCGGGCTTGATCGATTCTGTTTTCAGCAATGGCGACAAGCGTCTCCAGGCGAAGACGGGGATTGTCATGCTTGATCAAAGATGGAATCTCGTTTGAGACCAAGGATGAATCCCCGCTCTCATTGGCCCGCCGTGACAGGATTCGAATCGCCTGAATCTTAAGATTCATGGAAACCTTCGAGTCAACTGAAAGGAACTGTTGAAATCGTTCTGTGACTTCAGTGGAAGCAGGCTCGGCCCGACTGATTGTCCATGCAATCCATGTTTCCGTTGCCTCGCTGATGGCCCCATTGCTTAATTCCCTGAACAACACATTCACCACATCAGGCCCTCGTCGGACGAGTTCATCCTGCGCATCAATGCGCCGCACGGGAAGCGGGCTTTCGAACTCTTGGATCAATTGCGAAACGGTCCATTCGCTAAGCGGCTGGTGCCGAGGGGCCTTGTCGATCAGGGTGGAAGCATCTTTCCATCTCACTCGAAAGACTCGTCCTTCGCTGACCAGTTCGCCATTCTCGTATTCCGCCCCGTATCCGCGTCCCCAACCGAGAATCCATAGTGCTCCATCCGGTCCAAATTCCATGTCAGTTGGACGGAACAGGGACTGGCCACCGACGATGAAGGGCTCCCATTTCCCGGCGGACCGCATGAGTGCGCCGTCCCAACGCGGCTTCCACAAATATGTCGCCTTGCCAAGCCAGTCGTTGATCAGGAAGACATTTCGATATTCCTCAGGGAACTGTGGTGATGTTCCAAAGATGATTCCTGTACCGGAGCCCTCGAAAAGTGGACCGCTCACAGGAGCGGTCGGCGGATGTTCATCCGCTGACCAGTGCGAACTCCAGGGATGATTCCATCCAAAGTGTCCTCCCGGAAACGACATGAAAACACGGTCGCCGGAGGTTTGATCGTTGTCGGTGCCAATCCAGTTCATACCGCTATCGTGGGCGATATCCCACGGGTTTCGGAAGCCACGGGAAACGATTTCCAAATTGAGCCCATGGTCATCACAGCGGAGGATTCCTCCGTCCAGTCCCCAATCGTCCGCGGGGTCGTGGTAGGTGCGCTGATAGGATTCTTTGGTGAAGGTTTGCGGAGCGGGGAAGTCTGGAGTACCTGGCGGAGCGGTCACTCCCCAGAGATCGCGAAACGGCTTCGGGGCGACCCGACCGGGCTGTGTCAACCCTTTCGAGTTCCCTTTACTCATATAGAGCTTGCCGTCTGGTGCCCAGACCAAGCCGTGCAAACCGTGTTCAAGGTTCCCCAAGTCGGTATAAAGGCGAACGTATTCATCCGCGACATCGTCTCCATCCAGATCTCGGACAATGGTCAGGTCTGGAGCGTTCGCCACCCAGAGATCCTTTCCATGCCAGGCCAATCCTTGAATGGCATTAAAGCCAATGGCAAAGTCTTGGGTCGTTTCCGCGATGCCGTCACCGTCGTGATCATTCACCAGAACGACGCGGTCTCCCGGGGTCTCGGGCGTCGGCTTTCGGTATTGCGGCCCCATCCCGATAAACAGTCGTCCCCGAGCGTCGAAAGCCATCGAACATGGCTGTTGCACAAGTGGCTCTTGAGCGAAGACGGAAATCTCGAACCCTGGCGGAACCTGGGGCAATGCATTACGGTCGGCATTCGGATCTTTAAAGTCCGCGCTGAAGACTGGTCCCGAACAAAGACAAGCCAGAGTTATTAAAGAGATCGGAAGTAATCGCATTCTCATCATCCATATCCGAACGTATTATAATCCGCTGTAACCAGTTCATTAAAACGGAATTCTGATGGGGCAGAAGTGATGTCGTTCCGAATTAAGAACCCCTGACAAAACTGACTGTGATCCGCTCGCGGAAAGGATATTTTCATAGTTTGTGGGGTTTTCTTCGCGGCTCTAAGATTCAATCCACGGAAACCTGCGGCGCAACAGACCGAGTTCGCAGATCGCTCTGCGAGGTATCGGGCAGAAACCACAAACAGACGACGCCAAGTCCATAAACCATTGCGCTGGCGGCGCCGATGCGGGAATAATCTCCTCCGAGTGCCGCAAACAAATATCCCGTGAGCAGAACCCCGGCTGCTGTTGCGAATCTTCCTGAGTTGTAGGCAATTCCGCTGCCAGTTGCCCGGACGCGAACGGGAAATAACTCCGGGAGATACAGTGCAAGCCAGCCGAAGAACAGCGTCGTCACGAATCCCTGTGCGAAAACGACATAAGGGAACGTCCAATGCAGCGGTGCCGTCCATTGAAACATGGCATATGTCAATGCACATGAAGCAACGCTCATTACGCCATAGCTGAACCATCGACCCAATCGAATTGCAATCTGGGCTCCACTGAAGCTCCCTAACGTCGCTCCCAGAGCCCACAGCCCCTGGACAAATGCCTTATAGCCTGGATCGGTTGCACCACCGACTTTATCAGCCCACGGAATCATCCATTTGCTCGCTCCCCAGGCACCAATCATCGGAATTGAACAGATGATGATTCCGATCAATGTCGTTCTCCAGAGTCCCGGTCCAAACAACTCAGAGACTCCAGGAGGTGACTGTTTGATCTGATCTCTTGTCTCCAGCCAGCGCGGCGATTCGGGAAGGAACGCGAGCACAGCAATTCCCAACAGTGCAGGGAGCCCTGCAAGTTGAAAAATCCATTTCCATGAGTCGGGCGTGACTGTCCAGAATTGAACCGCCTGTGAGAGGATTAAAATTCCAAAGTTCAGCCCGGAACTCATAACACCTGTCACCACCGGGCGTGACACCTGTGGCCAGCATTCTGCAACCAATGCCATTCCGTTTGGCCAAACGCCGCCAACTCCCAGTCCAACCAAAAAACGGAGCAGCAACATCTGCTCTTGTGTTTCAACCATCGAGCCAGCGGCAGCAAAGATGGAATAGGTCAGAATGCTGATCCCCATTGCCTGGGAACGCCCCCAACGGTCGCCGAGGTGACCGAGCAGAATTCCGCCAAAGGCAGCCCCCAACATCAGAGCTGCGGTGTAGCGGGCGTACCATATTCCCCCAAGTGTGGGTGTATAATCATCTCCCATCAGGCTTTGGGAAATTGACAGCGACGCAACCGGCATCAACCCTAATTCAACGCCATCAAAGATCAATGCGAGGAACGCGGCTCCGGCAATCACGAGTCGAGATCGCTGCGAAAGTGGAATTTCCGTCATTTCTGAGCCGTTCTCCGAAAGAGCTGAATGATCGCGCTGTTGTCGAGATCACCAAATCCCTCGGTAACCGCTTGCTCAAGAAGTCGGCAATGCTCCCGGGACATCGGTAAGGAGATACCAGCAGACTCACCTTCTTGCAGGATCAGGCGGACATCCTTCAGATGCTGAGCCAGACGGGCCTGAACACTGAAGTCGCCTGTAATCATTTTCATTCCCTTGGAATCCATGACACGGGAATAGGCGACGCTTCCTTTGAGGATCTGAAGCGCTGCTGCAGGGGGGACGCCGATTGCCTCTGTGAACGCCAGACCTTCCGCCAGCGAGATACGATTCAATCCTAGAATGAGGTTTGTCACCAGCTTCATTTTTGTCGCGCTTCCAAACGAACCGACATGAAATGTCTGCTTCCCGAGAACCGGCCAGAGATCTTCACAGTCGTTAAAAGCTGACTTGTCGCCACTCACGATCACAATGGATTCTCCATTGCGTGTCTGCTCACTCGATCCGGACAGGGGAGCGTCGAGATAGCACACTCCCATCTCGGTCATCTGGCGTTCGAGAAGGATTCCCAATTGCAGACTGCCGGTGGTCGTGTCGATCAGGTATTGCCCTTCTCGCAAGTGGCTTTTCATCGCTCCGATCACTTCCGAAACCGCTTGGCTGTCAAACAGACTAATGATAATCCGGCGACAATCGTCGACAGGCGAATCACTCCACTCCGCCCCTCGAGCCAGCAAGGGAGCGGCTTTTTCCCGAGTCCGATTCCACACCCGAACCCGATATCCAAAGTTCAGTAGCCTTTCGGAAATCGCGGTTCCCATCAGCCCCAGCCCAATGACACCGATTCCATCGTCGCACTTCATTCGTTTTCCTTTGCCTTTGCGTCGAGCTATTTCTGCGATGTCAACTTCAGATCGATGACATTCGCTTTCCCAAGGACATCGAACTCCAGTGCCCCGGAGGTGTGATATTTTGCGGGAACCCGCTCCGGTAAACCGCCGGGGAGCTTCGACTCCTCATCGGGATCCCATTGAGTAATCACCCGTACTGAATTTTTCCCGACTTTCGCCCCCTTGTTCGTCAGGTTGTATTCCAGATCGTAATCCCCGTTGTCATCAGAAACAGCCGTGGATGTACGACCGCCGGACACCGGGTCGAAGTAAATCTTTGCCCAGGGTAATGGCTTCCCGTCTAAAGTGATCGTTCCTGTCACCGGACCGATCTCAGGTTGATCTCCGGGGCTGCCAAAGCATCCGCTGAACAAGCTGGCACTCATTAAAATTACAGTCAATCGAAAATACATATTTACTCCCTGCGGCGAATCCAATCATCTGTCAGATCTATAGCAAACCCAAACCTGCATCATCGCGCATCTGTCTCTCGATACGGGAGGCCGAGGTTACCGTCACTTCCTCCTGCGAATAGACTCGTACGTTGCAATTTCGCCTGATGCCCCGCCGCAGTGAATGATTGGAATCGCAAATCCCGAATCCCTGCGACCTAGGTCATTTGGTTTACTATGTGCCCACACAGCGTGCGTTTTCCTAATAAGAACGCTGGTGCCCGCGTGACAGAACGTCATACATAATTTGCAAACACGCTCTAGTGCTGTGTCCAGCCTAAATTTGGGAGTTGCCAGAGCTGTTCCGCGGCTCGTTGGCCGCTCTCGTTCTGGTTTCTCAACCCGAAAATTTAGAGTGAACAACGCACTAGTATTCACCAATCGGAGAACCATCATGTCGTGAAATCAGGAACTCAAACGTACTCGACGGCGCATTGGAACCTGTATTACTGTTATTGTCTTTTATGACGTGGTCGATGTTTTCGCTGATAAACCGCACCGAACCATCAGACAAAAGAAAGTGGGCACCGCCAGTATGCAGGCTGCTGAAACCTCGTCCGTTGGAATTGATCAACCGACTTCCACTGCCTGCCAGGGTTGAGACACCATAATCGTCATTGTTTTCATTGTTGTCGTTGGCCCCGAAGACCAGAGAGGCTTTCATATTCGTTGTCCCCAGCATGGTGCAACGCTCTCCAATGGCAATCGTGTTGCTGGTGCCGTCTGTAATGTCCCTGATTTTAACATTTGATCGACCAGGAGATCCAGAATTTGGAAAGACTCCATTAGCAGTGTCGTCCCGGTCCGATCGGGATGAATTGTTCGACGAAACATAGTTCGACCGAGAGGTCGGAAGTGTCTGGTTTCCACCGCTCCCCTCTTCGTAATCATCGTAGTCAACAGGCTTCTCTCCGCAGACAGACGTAAATCTCCAGGACGAATTCGTGGTTTCTCCCACATCAGAAGGGCATCGAAAAACGCTATATTTCTGCTGCAGCAGCGGACGTGTTTGCGGGTCACCAGCGGCATCGCATAACTCTCGGTTTCCCGCGCCTAATTGGTTGTAGGCATTCGACTGGTCCAGCATTGGCATCAATGCAAACCCCCAGCTGGAATTGTTGTATCCTCCCCCGATATGATAGATCATGTTGGATGGGAACGAACCATGTATTTCATGGTAGTTATGTAGAGCAAGTCCAAACTGTTTCAGGTTGTTTTTGCACTGCGAGCGACGAGCGGCCTCCCTGGCTTGCTGCACGGCCGGAAGGAGCAAGGCGACCAGAACCCCGATGATCGCGATGACCACCAGCAGTTCTATCAGTGTGAATCCTTGGGTTATTCGTTTTTTGGGCATGAGTACCTCGTGGATTGTCTGAGTGTAATTGTTCCCGGTGCGTCAGATGGAGACCCGTTTTTCGTGCTTGCAAGGAGTCGTTCATTTCCCCTCTCTGGCGGAATTCTGCTTGGAAACAATCCTGTCCAACATGCAATTATTGCTGACTCGCTTATGATTCCTGATGATCAGCCAGAAATATGAAACCTGCATTAAATAGGTGCTAACTTTCAAGCAATAAGGCGGATGAATATCACGGTTCACACGCTAATAATTCTCCTCCACGCGAAATCACCGCCCTGGCAGAAGTGGCCGGAGAAGGACTCTGGGACAAGCAAATCATCTGAAGAGAACGCCTTGCCACCAAGCAATGATCCAAGTGGACCGTCGAGATGTTCCGCAACTCTCCTCGGGCCCGCTTCGAGAATTCTTTCAGATGAACATCGTCAGTCCCGTAATGACGTACGAAACATTGTCGGACTGAACCCCGTCTGACGGCGAAACCATTGGCTGAAGTAAAATTCACTGGAGAAGTTCAATCGCCGGGCAATGTCTTTCATGGAAAGTTTTTCATTAGCCAAAAGGAGCCGTGCCTGATGCAGCCGGGTTTCCTGAAGAAAGTCCGATAGGGTTTTGTGTTGGAATTCCCGGAAGAGGCTTCTCAATTGTGAGTAGCTGACTCCTGACATCTTCGCCAATTCCGGTGCTCTCCATGCTTTCAAGGGGTTCCTCATGACGATTTCAACAACCCGGGTCACCGGCGAGGGAATTTGCTCTTCGTCTGTTGACGTAAGCACATGGCGTTGAATCAACAGACGCCCGAGAACCTGCGTCAGGCATTCATGGATGGCCCATTCATAGTCTTTAGGACGTTTGGCGACCAACTCCATGATCTTTTGCTGTTTGCAACGAATCAGATTTCCTTCCGTTGTGTCGCGGAACAGAAATTCTCCGCTGCCGCCCAATGATTCTTGCCAGGTATCCAGTCCCGGTCCTGAAAAGCGGATTCCGGATGTCTGTAATCGTTGACCAGGTTGTGGGACATATGAGCGACTCGTGCTGAGATCAATAAACCAACAGACAGAGTCCGCACGTAGATCCCAGGTCTTTTCGTCAACCGTCAGCTTCCCGTTCCCGGCATCGACCCAGAACAGGAATGCCCCGGCTTTGTCACGTCCGGGATGAACCTCAGGCTCATCGCGCCAGGCACATCCTACCGAGAGGACATGCCATAGCAGGCGTCTGGCGGGTAACGACGGTTCCACCAGGCAAAGTTGATCAAAGCAAACAGCCATCGGGGGATTTCAAGAGGTTCAAATATTTTTAGAGCCGCGAACAAAACCTTTCAAACGATGAGAATTTCCTTTCCGCGAGGGGATCGGGGTCAGTTTTGTTAGAGGTTCTTAGTTATTAACTGGAACACCGCCCACGCTTTGACGGTATAAGGACATGTGTCCCAGTTCAACGCCGTCGAGGCAACCTGAACGCAAAGTTCACATTCCTCACACAATGCTCATTCAGGGACGTTCGTCGACATTGATTGCCATGCTGACCACGAGACGTTGCAGCGATAGTTCGAATCATTTTCGGGAGGATTCCGCCTTGGCGCGTAGATCCGATTTCCTGAAAACGGTTCCCCCTGGGTATAGATCCAGACGCGATTCTGGTCCCAGAGGAGAATCTCATCTCGCGGATCTCCGGTGACATTCATCGCGGCAGCGCACAGATCCGGGTGTCCGTCGTCGGGGAACATGACGACTCGCTGCAGGCGTCCATTGAGCAATCCCCCTTCGTGTACATTTCCGGAAAGCAGAATGAATTCCGTTCCATCCCCCCTCCAGTTGACAGGAAGCATCGGGCTTCCACTGTGGCAGGGTTCTTCCTGTTGCAGGAGTGTCCCATCATGCTGAATGAGCGAAATGATGCCCGGGTTCTTGCAGAAATTCATGGCCACCAGTTGCAGACCGGGAAGGTCTTCTCGGAACTTTCCGATGGTCGATGTCTGGGCGTGACCAACTCGTATCTGCTGGTCAATGAAGTCCTTGGAGCGGATTGCCATTGGAGTCGAGTACCCGTAGGAGGAATGATTACGCAAGCGCGAAACGAGAATTCCGCGCTCCACATGGAGAACAGATTCAAACTGATTACGGGCCACTTCCGGATTCAGAGAAGTGCCGGACAGATAAAGAGAAGCCTCTCGCGATCGACCTTGGGGCCGGTCCCGGGAGGTTTCTCCAAACAATTGGACCATGGGGTAAACAAGGGCAGATCGTGCGATCTTTCCTGTACCGTCGATCTCTTGCATTCCTTACCCCTCCAGTTGTAGCCTTTTGCGAATGTTGAGACTTAGTCTCAGGTTTCGATTGTTTCAGCTGACAGGTTGATTGGGATGCATATTCTGGTTGTTGAGGATGAGCCAAAAACTGCAGCCTATTTGGTAAAAGGGCTCCGCGAGCAAGGCTATGTGGTAGATGTCGCGCATCGTGGGCATGATGGGCTGCAAAAGGCCAAATCCCTTCCCTTCGATCTGATTCTTCTGGACATCATGCTTCCCCAGATGGACGGCTGGTCGGTGTTGTCTGCGTTGCGGCGAACCGACTCTCAAACTCCGGTGCTCTTTCTGACGGCGCGGGATTCCATTGAAGACCGGGTTCGAGGGCTGGAGTTGGGGGCCGACGACTATCTGGTGAAGCCGTTTGCTTTCTCCGAATTGCTGGCACGCATTCGAACGGTCTTGCGGCGAGGCCCGGCCCGGCATCCGGAAGTCATCCAGATTGCAGACCTCGAAATCGACCTTCCTCGAAATCGGGTTTCCCGGGAAGGAAGGAGACTGGATCTGACTCAGAAAGAATTTCAATTGCTCAGCCTGCTGGCTCGCCGGTCCGGGGAAGTTCTCTCCCGGACCGTCATCGCAGAAGAAGTCTGGGACATGAATTTCGATAGCGATACCAATGTCGTGGATGTTCATATCCGTCGGCTCAGGGCTAAAGTCGATACACCGTTCCCGATCAAGCTGATTCAGACTGTCAGAGGGAGGGGGTATGTCCTTGACGCCGACCGCTAAAACAGAAGTGCTTCGACGCCCCTGGTCGCTGGCGATGATTCTAACGAGTTACTACTCCCTCTCCGCATTTCTCATCGTCCTGCTGACGGTTCTTTGCCTGCAATGGTCGATGACCAGTAAGCTGAATCGCAAAAGTGATCAGTCTCTCGTTGATCGAGGACGGCTGTTACAAACCCTGATCCAGGAACTCAAATCGGACATTTCCTCATTGTTGAACGTCATTGGTCGCCCTCCCGACGTCGACCTGC
Source organism: Planctomicrobium sp. (assembly GCA_035556335.1). Lineage (GTDB taxonomy): Bacteria > Planctomycetota > Planctomycetia > Planctomycetales > Planctomycetaceae > Planctomicrobium. Next base: position 26,545 of record DATMFC010000238.1, read on the forward strand.
TCCCACAGTATTTGATTCGAGTCACCGATGCAGCAGAACGGACGATTGCGGAAACACCCGGGATGGCCTTATCCGCTCCAACCCAGCAATTTCCCCCTCCCAGTGAATTTACAGCCCCCGAAGTCCGTGACATTAAAAGTGCAAATCGCGTACTGCGTCTGTTTGCCGCAAATGTAGAAACGGGAAATTCAGACCAAGGCGTATGGCGGGTTCAGATTGCATTGGATCGCACTCAGGAAGAGGAAGTCCTGCGGCAATACCACGCGAATTCACGACTTGCGCTGGTCCTGGCATTCGTGGCTTGTCTGGGGGTGGGATATTGGATCGCCCAACGGGGGATGCGGCCGCTTCGTGACGTCTCCTTCGCAGCGGAGTCGATTCAAGTCAGCAATCTCAATCAGAGGCTTGAAACAGAGGGAATGCCGCTAGAGATCCAGCAAATGGCCCAGACGTTTAATCAGATGCTTTCCAGGCTTGAACGTTCATTCGCCCGTCTGTCTCAATTCTCCGCTGATATCGCTCATGAGTTGCGAACTCCAGTCAACAATCTGCGCGGAGAACTGGATGTGGTGTTAGACCGCAAACGTTCCCCCGATGAATATGCAGAAACAATCGGTTCAGCTCTTGAAGAGTGCGACCGACTGACTCGATTGATCGAAAGCCTGCTGTTTTTGGCCCGCGCGGAACATCCGGAGACGCAGATTGAACGGAGTTCCTGCCAGCTTGGTCGCGAGTTACACACCATTCGCGATTTTTTCTTCGATCAGGCGGAAGAAGCAGGAATCACGATCCTGGTGGAAGCGGACGAGTCCCTGGAGACAGAATTGAATCGTCCTCTTTTTCAGCGTGCTATCGGCAACCTTGTCATGAACGCCATCACACATACTCCGGATGGTGGCACAATCATCCTGCGGGGGCTTCGACAGGGACAAACAGCCCTCATCGAAGTTCAGGATACCGGCTGTGGTATCCCTGAAGCACATCTCCCCCATCTGTTCGAGCGTTTTTATCGGGTGGACCCTTCCCGCAGCCAGATCAGTGGTGGGGTCGGGTTGGGACTGGCAATTGTGAAAGGGGTCGTCGAACTCCATTCCGGGGCAATCCATGTCATCAGTACCCCGAATGTCGGAACCTGCTTTCAGTTGACCATTCCGGCTTTCTCTCCGGTGCTGACCTCCTGAATTCAGGGCACTTTGCTGCGAACCGTCATCCTCCAATGAGGGGGCTGTTGTCGGCAAATCAGACATCAAAATGACAAAATTGTCATTCTGGCGTCATCTTCGTGTCAGAACCCCTTGCTAGATTGACCATCAGTACGACACACAAAATCAATGACACTGAGACTCAGTGTTAAATTGTCTGCCAAGTCAGCCAGCTTCCCGACGAGGAAAGTCAGCCAGAGACAGGTCTTGCTCCTACCTCTTTTTCCTCAACGACAGGGAGTTCCTTCCATGCCATTACCTCGCCGTGGTTTCACGCTCATCGAATTGCTGGTCGTCATTGCCGTCATCGGAATTCTGGTTGCATTGCTCTTGCCTGCCGTGCAGCAGGCTCGCGAGGCCGCCCGGAGATCACAATGCCGGAATAATCTTAAACAGATTGGGCTGGCTGTTCATAACTATGCAGATGTCAGGAATGGGACGTTACCAAATAATTCTTATCCCTATTTCGACACTGTTTCGGGAAGTATTAATTCCTCAGCAATCGGTCCGGGCGTGTTTTTGATGCTTCTCCCTTATCTCGATCAGGCCAACTTATATAACCAGTTTCAGTTTAACTACACACCTGCTCCAACGAGCACCGATACGATGGCAAACATTTCGGTTGTGTCGAAATCTCTGCCGGTTTATCTCTGTCCCAGTAATGTGTTCCACCGTTCAGTTCCCGATCCGAGAGGATTAAATGGAGAAGGGGGATGTGATTCAGGACGTGCTCCGATGACCTATGCCGTGATGATGGGCGTTGCACCAAATCCAACTCAATCTGGATTTCAGCGCTACCTGGGAGATACCGGAGGAATAATCCAGGGAACGTCACAGGATCTCGTGACTTCAAGTTTGAACAAGGGTATGTCGTCGAGACTGCGAGATGTTACGGACGGACTTTCGAATACGATTATGTTCGCTGAAGTGGATTGGTCAATGAGAGGATACGGAGCAGGTGTTTCGAATGGCGAGGGAGGATGGATACAAAGCGCTGAGGACTGTAACGGAATTGCAGGGCTGGGACGGCATGGTATCTGGTATTGGGCCGGACAGTATCGACTGCATGCGGGAGTGACAGCCGATGGCGGTCCTGACGTTTTTGGAAGATCAATCACGCCATTTATTAATAATAAGTCTTCAATGGATACCCTCACCGGGCCCCCTCCATTTCCCGGGCTTCCGGGGCAGCCAACATCGCATGACGGAACAGTGCTCTTTCGCTCCAGAAGTCAGCATACAGGAGGTGTCCATGTTTGCCTGGGGGATGGTTCAGTTCGTTTCCTTAACGAAAATATCAGTGCCGAAACATACAAGGCACTGTCGACCAGGGCAAACTCTGAAGTGGTCAACGAATTCTGACCGATTGACCTCTCACCAGCATCTCCAGAGTCCCCACGAATGGACGCTGGGGGCTTGTTTTATTCGTTATTTAAATCAGTTTCAAATTGAGGTTTAAGCAGAGTGAAGATTGACATCACTCTGCTTTTGATAGAGATAAACTTAATATTTAACTAAAAAGAGAAAATGATGCCGAAATTGTTTGCTGCAGTTGTCATGGTAGCATGTATTACAGGTTTCTTGCTGACCGGTGCAATCAGGGCAGAATCCCTGTCACCATCTGCAATTGTCGGAGAATATTCTGGAAAAGTTCTGAATGAGTCCAGAAGTACGACCAAAGTTGGGGTCCAGATCAAAGCGACTGAATCAGAAGGTTACATCGCAATTGGTTATCTCGGTGGGCTGCCAGGAGATGGCTGGAATGGTGACAAGCCTGTCGAATCTTCCGGACGACTTGAAAACGGCAAGATCCATTTCAAAGGAGACATTGCGGACGTCATCTATGATGACGGAACGCTGACCGTTATCGAGAATGGAGGTAAAATTGAAATCGGCACACTGGATAAGACCATTCGAAAGAGTCCCACGCTGTCCACTACCCCGCCGGAGAATGCCGTCATTCTTACTGACGGAAAAGCGAATGGAGTTCTGCCGCATGAGACGCAGCGCCTGCATCTGGAGTTTCAACTCAACTCAGACGAATCCTCCTCCAATCCCACCGGTTTCGGCGTCTTGAAGATTGGTAACCAGCTTGAACTGAGAATTTCCGATTCGTTTTGCCATCTTGTCGGCCCGGAAAACTGCGGATCGCTGGGAAAGCAGTCTCCGAAAGTCAATGCCTGTCTCCCGCCGGATCAATGGCAAACCTTGGACCTCGAATTTGGCCCTTCGATGGTAAAAATCCTGCTCAACGGAATTGAGATCCATCAGGACGTCCCCTGGGCACCTCAAGCACAGTCTGCATTAAACTGGGACGGTGAGAAAACGGGAACCCGGTTTCGCAATATCTGGCACGCATCCCGGTCCAGTGAATAAATGGAGTGATGCTGACTCATCTGAACATCATCGATAATGCTGTGCAGTTTGCCCAGGTCCACTTCCGGCCAGACGACCGCCTGCTGGTCGCCGCTCCATTCTTTCATTGTTGGGGGCTGATTAACGGAGTGCTGGGCATCTTCGCAGCGGGGAGCACCGCGATGGTGATCCGGCATTTCAAAGCAGAACCGGTACTGGAGCTGATTGAAAACGTCCGGCCGACGCAGTTCCTCGGTGTTCCGGCGATGGTCAACCACATGACCCGTTCCCCGGTGCGGTCTGAACGTGACCTGCGGAGCTTGCGCGTTATTCACTCGGCGGCGGCTCCGATGCCCAACGTGGTGCGCAGCCAAATATTAGATTCCTCATCAGTTACTTCATCTTCACAGGTTCAGTGGCAACGGGATTCGCATAAATTCTTTCGCCAAAGCATTGTCCAAAATCACTGACCGCAATTCATCAAGAGCCTCACGATCACTTGGCCACATGAGTTTCGAATCCGCTTCGTAAACATCTACCCATTCGAACTCCGAATGCTCATGATTGATTGTGACACTGGCGTTCTCCTCAACAATCGCGCAGAACATTGGAGCAGTGTTCAGTGAATCATTGTCAGGCCGATAGAAGTTCGTGAGTGTGCTGAGTCGATAAAACTCAATCGGAGTCAACTCCGTCTCTTCACGCATTTCACGCAATGCTCCTTGCCATGCGGTCTCATTCGGCTCCAATCCTCCTGAGATCAACTGCCACGTTCCTCCCATGTATTTCTCCTCTGCGCGGCGGGCCATTAGAAGCTCGAACTCTCCATGATGCGAGCGAATAATCAGGACGACCACATAGTAAATCTGCGTCATAGCGATTGTCCGGAATCCGTTATCCAATTTTCCAGTAACGTAGAATGGGGCAATCAAGCGTTCGTATTAAGTTGATGTGCATTTACATATGACGCTGCATATACGCTGGGTTTCGCTAATCGCTCTACTCAGCCTACGAAAACTGCTGTGATGAGCTGGGGACCGATGATCCGCAGAATGATCGGATAACCCCGAGTTCAGGCCGCGAGCAGAGCGAGCGACTGGAACAAGTAGTTAGGCAGCAACATCATCCTTGTAGAGCTCCACCTGCCTGACGAAGACGCTCATCAGAACCGCACACTCCTCTGCATGTGTCTCAAGGAGTTTGTGGCCGGCATCGAAAATGTGTGCCTCCATTCGCGGCAACGCTTTCATCCAGGAAAGCGTCTCGTCGAGTTCAAAAAAAATGTCGTGGCGAGCCCACAGCATCAGGGCTGGCGGTTGCCATTGCTGCAGGTAGTCAGCGATTTCACCAAATCGCGCGACGTGGTTACGATAGTCCAGCACCAATGCACGCTCCTTCTCGGGTCGACCTGAAAGCGACATGATTCGCCAGTCCTCCTCCCACTGCCGGGGATCCATGCGTGCGACGATGTCTGCAGGCACCCCCGCGGCGTAGACTTTGCGAGTCCCTTCGAAGTTGAGATGCGTGATTGCTTCCGCTTCGCGCTCCGGGGTGGGATCCTCCCAGAAGGACCGGGTCGCCGCCCACCCCGGCCCGAGACCGCTTTCGTGGGCATTGCCATTCTGGATGATCAACCCGCGTATACGTTGCGGAGTGCGTGTCGCGAGATAGAGCCCCACCACCGCGCCAAAATCATGGAGATAAAGAAAAAACGAATCGACGCCGAGCCGAGCGAGAAGCATCTCAATGACATCCGCGTAACGGGAGAATGACGTTCTATCGATTGGATCGGACTCGCCATACCCCGGCAAATCAGGGGCAATCACGAAGCAATCTCGCGCGAGCGGCCCGATAACGCTTCGGAATGATCGCCAGGAGCTGGGAGACCCATGGAGCAGGAGCAGTGCCGGATTTTGTCGCTCACCCGCCAGGCGAACCGCCAGTTTGGCACCCTCAATCTCAAATTCCATCAATTCCGGCTCTCTCATCACCACTCACCTTTACCTTTGCCTGCACGTGCGTAATGGGACGTTTTCGCTGATGGCGACATGCCCTTCAAGTCATTGTAGGGCAGGCATTGCCTGCCGTCCCGTTTGGATCGTCATGCGATGCATGACCTACTGACACTGTTTCTCGAAGAAAGTAATCAGTCCTCCAGATTGGCCAGCACGGTGTTACCGAGTTCCTTCAGGATACGTCGGTGCAACCGGCTTCCCCAGGATTTGCTGACGCCGATTCGGGTGGCGGCTTCTTCGAGAGTCAGTCCTTCAAAGTAAACTGCTTCAATCAGGGCTTTCGATTCGTCCGGAAGCTTCGAGACGGCGGCCTGAATCAGGTGATAGCTTTCCCGGCACTCCGCATCAACGTCCGGGGCAGCAAGTCGGGAATCTTCGATTTGCGTCCACGATTGAGGATCGGCCGTCCACTGACTCAAGAGCGAAGAGACGACCAGTTCCCGGGTCATGGAGGAGAACCAGTTGACGTCGTCGCGCAGACTCGTTTCCCTGTCGAGATCCGGAACTCCTTCAAGGATTTCAGCGGCGGTTTGTGAGAATCGGGTGTTTCGAAACGCAGCCCGAGAGTTGCCGCTCATCTGGGCAATTCCTTCGTAGATCGCTCCACGAATGCGGTAATAAGCGAATGTTGAGAACTGAGCCCCCTGGCTGGCGTTGAATCGATTGGCCGCTTCCACCAGACCCAGTTGGCCGAAAGAGACCAGGTCATCCAGTTCAAACCGGCCGGAAAAACGACGCGAAATGCGGACCGCCAGCATCTTGACCAGGCCTTGCCCGCTCGCAATCAGTTCATGTGTGGTAGGGGACTCTGATGGGCTCATCGCACTGACTTCTGCAACTTCACCCAGAATTGTTGACAGCGTCGCGTGGTGGCGTCGGAGGACAGAAAACTCTGAGCGACATGCGCGATCAGTTCCTGAACCACCGGCGACTTCCGTCCAGACGGAAACTGCTGCAGCGTCTCATCGCACACGGCTTCGACAAGCTGACTGACCACCGGCAATGTGACCGGGGCATCGACGGGATACTGTCTCGCAATGACTTGAAATCGTTCCAGCAGTTTTTCTGATTGTCGATCGAAAATCTCCGTCGACAACGTTTGCTGAACAACCTCTTCCAGCATCTCTTTATGAAGACTCTCTCCGGCGCGATGTTGATCGGTCGGAGAGTGTCCATCGACAGGAGAGGAAAAGTCTTCCGGATGCGACTGTATCATCATGCTCCAGATGCTGAGAGGACTTCGCAAATGGTCTGCTGTGTTCTGCAACCAGGGTTCTGCAATCAGGGACGTGATTTCAGATGCAAATCCTTACCAACGCCAGCAGACGCCTGAGACGATTGCTCTAATTCAGGTTCAATATCTGCCGGAACGTTGCCTGCACCTGCGGACGCGAAATCACGATTGCTCCGACCAGACCGATTAGCAGGATCAGACTGAGGGTGTTGGCCACGCGCCCAATGAGGCGATATCGTTCGGCTTCCGCAAGAGCCTGATCGTTCCATGTCAGCACACTTTGCTGTTCAACCAGTTTATCGAACACGCTTTTGACGAACGCCTGTTTATCTTCAGATCCCCCGGTCGCCGAGAAATAACAACCGCTGAACATCATCCATTCCGGGACCTGATTGGGAGCGTCTGATTCTTTGCCATAGGCCCGGTGAAGCACCTTGATTAACTGTTCCTGAACATCTCCCCGCATCAGGCACAATAGTGAATAGAGCTTCGGGTTATTGACCTTCGAAAGCCCTCCCGGCTGACTGAACAGGTGATAGATCCAGTCTTCGAATGCGCCGCAGGCATGCCGGACAATCGCTTCGATATTACTGTCCGTTGCCACTGACCAGATTTGCGGGGTCCCTTTTCCGAATCGATTCGCTTTGACAACATCCCGACCAATACGCCGGGCGAGTTCCCTGAATCCGCTTTCGGTTTCCATGCCGTCGACCAGAGCAGAGACCGCACAGCGAACCCGGAGCCTGTCCCGAAGAACCGTGATGTCTGACTCGGCAGCTGTCGCGACTTCTTCGGCCTGTGCACTTCCCGCACGGATCGCACTAAAGGGGATCAGGCTGAGAATTCCATTGACCGGACTGACAGGTTCCCGGGCAAACCGCAGGCGATCCAGCACATTCGTCAGCTTCCTCGATCTGTCCTGCTTCTCCCCTTCCGTCAGCTTGATGGCCGCCACGATGGCTCGCTGTTCTCCTCCCTGTTGGTGTCCCCCGACCGGGACGCTCAGATCAACGGGAGCAAACGCTGCTGCTGTTCCGGTGTAAGCCTGAACCTGAGGAGCAGGTGCGGTCATGACTTCGGCAGAACTGTCATATTCAACCGATCGACCGGTCGGTTCAGGACCCTCTCCGGCGGGGGTGTCGAATCGCATTGTTTCAGAGAAAACCCCCTTCGCTTTGGTCGGTGCATGACCGGCGATGGGAGCGGTCCCTGCTTCTTCGAATTTATGTCGTAATGCACCGACACAGGTGACCTGACTGAGACACAGAAAGATCGTGTCGTTATTGGCAAACCAGTGAATTGGAGCCGGACCTTCAGGAACTCCATTCACCGCAAAACTGAGTTCCGAAGCCGCCAGAACATTTCGGGCATGCTTGTCGTCCTGAATTCCGGTGACGAGAAAGAGCGGAACATCTGTGATCTCGATCTGATGTTGTTTCAGTGCCTCGATGCCGGCCGCCCAGGCTTGATCGATCTCCGGATAATCGGACTGTTCCCCTTCCATCCACGAACGAGTCAGGAAATAGACTCCGATCGGAATCAGAAGTAATAACAGCCCGGCAATCCATGAGGTTTGCCAGAAGATCTTCATGTCGGCCCGATTCCACGTACTCAGGAACAGGAACCAGCTGAGCCCGGCACAGAGCAGGAGGAACAGCAGGGAGAAGATCGTCAGCCGGGCAGGCAGACTCAGCCCCATCACCTTCCGCGGGGCGGAAAAAACCGCAAACGGTGAGGCAAGGAAGCTTCTGATCGGAGAAGTAAGATAGTCCAGGAATTGTCCCAGAAAGTTCGTCATGACCCAGGCCCAGAAACGGTTCCAAACAGATAAAATGAAACAAAAAACAGGCTCACGGCCAGCACTAACGTGACGAGCCACGAGGCAATACACTCAAATTTTTCTTCCAGCGGTGGAGCATCTCCCGGCTTGGAATCCACCGAAATACTCGGACGTCCCTGTTGCAGTTGTAAAGCCGCTTTGGTTTGTCTGGCCCAGAGTTCGCGCGTCGGAGGAAGTCCCAGATCCTGCAGAAAGTGAGAGCCTCTTTCTGAACCGGAACCGAGAGACAACTCTGTTCTGTAAATTCCATAGAACCCCAGAACGATGCAGATGTAATAGATCTCCAGTGCATTCCGGGTTTCCAGAGCCCCTGCTTCTCGCGCTTTGACGAAGAACTGGGTACTCGCTTCCCGTGTGCGAAACAGTTCGGTTTCCAGAGTGTTGTTTTCCCACCAGTCTCGCCCGCGCCATTCGGCAAAGATCAGAAGTTCATCAATCCACGAGACGAGCGCATACTTGGCGAGCAGCCACTCTTTTGATTGTCCGAGTGCGGCTTCAGCGGTTTCGAAGTGGCGGCGGAGGTGGTTGAATTCTTCGCGTGCGACTGGTTCTTCACGATTCTCAATCCGATCGATCAATCGAATGACGTACAGGAACACAGGATCGACCGCGGTTGCAAAACGTGGATTCATGAGTTGGCTCTTACGACAGATGCCTGAAACAGCGGATGATCAAATTATCGCTTCTCTTGAACGCCCGAGTTTTTGGGAACGGCAAACAGTGCGATCTCCAGCAGAATGGTTTCATTAGAAGCAGCAACGGCCAGTTGTCGCTGCCCTTCCAGTTGATCTTTATTCACGATCAATTCCCGCTTGAAACGCATTCCCAACGTTCGGTCTTCCAGCACACTTTGCCAGGCCGGCCCTTGTTTACTGACTTGAAAATACAACCAGTCTCCATCGGGAGGCAACGCTCGGGGATGCTGTGACACCGGTTGCAGCCCCAACCCGGGAAACTTGTTTCGAAACAGGAAGTCGACCTGATTCGCACTCCCGATTTTCCAGTCGAGTCGTCCCGGCTGAAGCAAATCGGCCACACGTGCGTTCGAGGGAGATGCCCGGACTCCGACGAACCACTGCCAGTCTTCTCCGAGCCATTTGTTTTCCAGTGCCACGGCCATCCCCTGACCGGCTCCTGTGAAGTAACGCTGTTCGTACTCGTATCGGGAAACCGTCCCCAGCAACACGCGAACCTGATCACGTAATTGAGTGAAGACCGGCATTAAATGATCATGGTCATATCTGGGTAATTCAGGCACGCGCCGATCCTGTCCGAAGATCGACAGGATTCCGACGATCCGGCACATTTCGACATACAACGGGAAGGGATGCAATTCCCGGGCGACGAGCATCGCTCCCAGTGAGGCGTCCGATTCGTTCAGCGCCTGCAGCATGAAAACCCGTTCCAGATCTCCAGTGTCTCCACTTCCCAGCGTAATTCCGCGATCTTTGATCTGTTGACTGACGACTGTAATTTTCTGGCCGATGATGTCATGGGTCGCGCGGATCACGTCGCGACTCAGGTCAGGCCAGCACTGTACATTCAGTAATGCCGGAGCATAGGTGTTATCGAGCTGGGGTGTTCCGTCTTTGCCGCCGGCCCGGCGAATTCCGGCAATCGGAAGAATTTCATAACCGTCGAGCGTCTCCGTCGACAGGCACAAGCGAACCTGTAACTGGCGATACGAAATCGCCTGATCGTTTCCGCCATCATTCTCATCAGACTGATCGAGCGTCACTTCACGAAAACGATAATGATTGCTGGCGTCCGAGACCCCCACATTTCGCAGGCGATCCCGCAGTCGGGGAACCGCCAGGCAAACCGTGGCGTGATCGGCGGTGGCAAATACCGGTTTCAAGTCCAGACGCCCCAGTTCCTGCCCCAGTTCCAGCAGCGTTCCATCCTGAAATCGAAGTTGAATGGAAGTCAGTTCAAACTGCGCGTTGGAAATGGCGTCCCGGCCGAATTCAATGGAACGGATCCCGTAGCTGTAGGGAGTTGTCCAGCCAATGGATTCCCGAAGCTGATGCCCCCAATACCGATCACTCGCCTGAAAGTGATGCGGACGAAGAAACATCCCTTCGTTCCATGATACAGGCAATTGAGTCATCGTGTGGTCCGCAAAACTGGTCAATCAGAAAGAGAGAAGTGCAAAAGATGTTTGTTTCAGCATGTCCCTGCTTCGCGTGCGTTTGAATAATTAAAACGCGGTTGGCCGCATGGCAGGACGTCATACATCAATTGCAAAAACGCTCTGTGTCACAACAAAAACATCAGGGATGAGGCGCCGCTTCGTTCTCTGAAGAAAGACGATGCAATAACGGCAACCCGATTCCAGTCCTTGAGACAGCACCAGAAAAGAGGCGTCTGAAACTCCGGCCCGAAGCGAAGCCAGCATTTGCCCTGACCCCGCCCAGAAAAATGTCGCCCATTGCCCGAGTTCGCAAACCGATTGCACCCGATCTCGTTACGAAGACAGTTGTTAACCCGATCTTCGATGCCCGATAACGGCCCCGTTCAGGATCATACCGATGAACAATGACTAAACTCAATCAATTTAGAGAGTTTTTGTGAGCTCAAGGGAAGCATTCAGAATATGAACGGTGAAGATCACTATCGATAGGGGA
>DATMFC010000239.1:0-17516 GCA_035556335.1 Planctomicrobium sp.
TCTGCGCCCCCGTGTCTCTGCGTTCAGTGTATTGATCGAACGGTGCTTGCTTCTCAATGCACAATTGCTCAATGGCGACTCTGTATCAGATTGCCATGTATTTCTGGAACTGAACTACTGCTGTGCGGCCTGCTGGACGAAGAAGCCGTTCCCGGCATAGATGCTCGGGTCATCAATGATCCATGGTGTCGACCACGAGCTTCCGTTGTCAGCAGAGCAGACGTTGAAGAAGATTGTATTGAAGGTCGTCCCGCGGATTCGGTAAGGGAGGGACGAGCGGATGTGATCCTTGGAAGTCAGATCTCCGACACCGGCTCGAGCATAGTAATGAACTCGGGAATCGGGAGTGACCGACATCCCCAGTGTCCACCAGCCTGGTTCGGTAATCGTTGGACCGGCCATCTCGTGTCCCAGTTCATCCGCACGCAACAGAATCTTGGCGTGAGCCTTGCCGGTGGTGTTTCCCGGAGTATTTGCTGGCGTGAAACTGATGAAGAATCCGGGATAATACGGCTCAATTTCGGTGACGGTTCTTGAGCGAGGCCCAAATAACCGCTTGGATTCCTTTTGCTTCTCCATTGGTCCCTGCATTCCGGCACGCAGACCAAAGGAAACACCATTACGCTGTTCCCAGTTCTCCCATTCCGGCAGATAAACCCGAACGACGCAACTTGGTGAATTTGCGACCGACAGAGGACGGCCCCGCATAATGAAGTCGTCCTGAGCCTGTGCCAGTCCGGATTTTTTGAGGTTGAATCCGGGAAAGCCAGGAACTCCGGTATCGCGTGATCGCAGATATAAACATCCGGTACTCCCCGGAAGAGCCCCCAAGGGAGCTTCCACCCATTTCACAGAGTCGGGTGCTCCTCGTTTAGGGCTTTCAAACCACATCCCGTTATTGCTCTCCCCCAGGGGATAACGGATTTGTCCATCTTCTTCCTTGCTGCTTTTCGGCAGATTAGGAGTGTAGACAAAGTTGGGATCTTCGAATTTGTCCTGAACGATCATCGTTCCGGTGCCGGGCACAATCTGTGCGTAAGACACGGCCGGTTGCATCAGCACCGGCGTCGCCAGCAACAGAATGCGAACCGCCATCTTCAGAACAGAACGATCAATCGAGAACAATTGGTGCGTTGAAATTACGCTGTCTGCGCAGAGAAGCATCGTCTTGTATCCATCCTGGAGACATGCGATCAGCAAGACACCCCCCGTGGTGTCTTTCCCTTATGGTATCGGATTTCCGGTTTAGGCCGATCATTAGACCTGCCAGAAGTCCGATTGTGAAAGCTGCGCAAAGTTCTCCAACCTCATTGCCTAAGAACAGGCTCCCATTTTACCCAAACTGCGGCATTTTCCGCCACTCAGGATGGCGTGGTGGGTCTTCAGTCGCAGGATTCACTTCCAAAGAACACAGACCACCGCAAGCACAATCGGCCGTTGGCGACGACCCACCATCACGTTGCGCGACTTTGACCCACCCTACTACCTTGGGAGCTTCGCCCTCCCGAAGATTGCCCATCTTGAAACAAGCAAAAGCCATGGAAAGTCTCCCATCTCAAGAACGGTCGGTAGAGCACGAGGCAATCTATTTCGTGACGGCGATCGATCTTCTGAACAGGCTCAAACTGTAGATGAAGAATGTCAATCCAATGGCCGCGACGGTGAGGAACTGGGGCCAGACCGCCTGCAAGCCGCCGCCGCGGTAGATGATCACTTGCGAGAAGCTGACGAAATGTCGGGAGGGAAGCAGGAACGTCAGGTACTGCAGCCACACCGGTTGGCTTTCGACGGGAGTCGAGCCTCCAGAGAGAAGTTGCAGGACGATCACGACCAGAATGATCAGCAGGGAAAATTGGGCCATCGATCGTGAGATCGTGCCGAGGAAAATTCCCAGAGCGGTCGCGAAAAAGAGATAGAGCACCACTCCCGTCAGCCAGAGCGGGACGGAGCCGGCGAAGGGGACCTGCAAGGCCCATTTCACGACGATAAACATGGATGCTACTGTAGCCAGCAGGATGACCAGACCGTTCGCCAGCACTTTCGCCATGGCAATTTCAAAGGCATTCAAAGGCATCACCAGCAGATGTTCCAGAGTCCCATGTTCCCGCTCCCGCAGGACCGCCGCTCCGGTCAAGACCACGGTCAGCAACGTGATCTGATTGATGATCGCCACCACGCCGGTACGCCAGGAAGAAATGCCGTTTGGGTTGAACAGCTTGCGGATGACCAGATTGACAGGAGCAGGGGGAGTCTGATCGGTTCTTGAAAGATAATTCGCGACACGACCGTTGATAATGTTCCTGATATATCCGGAACCCACGGCGGCCTGCTGCATGGCTGTCGCATCAATATTCAATTGAATGCTGGAAGATCGGCCTGCCTTCAGGTCCAGTTCGAATCGGGAGGGAATCACCACGACAAACATAAACTCGCCCCGGTCCATGGCATCGTCCACCTCGCTGGCCGAAATCAATACCGGCAACTGAAAACGGGGCGGGTAGAAGGCATTCAGAAGTTCCTTGGAAAGTGCTGAGCCATCTTCATCGACAAACGCCAGCGACGCATTGTTGACTTCACTGGAAGTCCCGGTGGCCTGAATATAGATCGCTCCGGTGAAGGCATAGATCACAAACAGCAGCATGACATAGTCGCTGCACAGGCTGCGGAGTTCCTTCAGTCCGAGCCAGAGAATATTCAGCAGGGAAGTGGAGTTCATCGTTCCTGCTTTCTTAAACCGATCATGCTGACCAGCCACAAAATCGGAATACAGCAGGCGAGAAAAATGAGGTCCTGCATCATTAATCCCGCACTCAGCCCCTTGGTATAAGCACCCACACTGGAGTGCATGTAATACGTCGTCGGCCAGATCGAGCCGATGAGCCGTGCCCGTCCTTCCAGTGTCGAGACCGGTTGTAAAAGCCCGGAAAACTGGATGGTCGGCATGATTGTAATAATCGCCGTGATAAAGACCGCTGCCACCTGACTGCTGGTGAATGTGGAGATCAACATGCCGATTCCTGTCGTCACGGTGACATACAGCAGCGTGCAGAGGGTCAGCATCAGGAAGCTCCCCTTGATCGGCACGCCGAAGATCACCAGTGCCATCGCCACAAGAATGAAAAAGTTCAGCATGCCGATGACCACATAGGGAATCTGCTTCCCGATGAGATACTCAATTCGCCGGGTCGGCGTCACGTAAAAATTGATCATCGAGCCCAGCTCTTTCTCCCGGACAATACTGACCGCCATCAGAATGGCTGGAATCAGAATGAGTAACAGGGCCGGAACGCTGGGAACGATGGAATAGATGCTCAGAAAGGAAGGGTTGTACATGTAGCGGTCTTCGATCTGGACCGTTCCGACCGTGGAATCGTACTGCAGGCCATTCGCGGGATCTTTCAGCAACGTGTACTGAACTCCCTGCACGTATTGAGCCACATTTTCGCCACGAAAGGTGTCCGCACCGTCCACCTGAGCCAGCACTTCTGCCGGAATTCCTTTACGGAAGTTTCTGCCAAAATTGGGGGGGATTTCCATTAACAGAGAGATGGAATCTGACTGGAGTCGATGCAATCCTTCTTCAGGAGAATGAACTGCCGGCATCTTTGTGAAATAGCGAGTCGTTCCAGCGAACTGTTCCAGATAGGTCCGGCTCTCCGGAGTCTGATCCAGATCCATCGTGGCATAGCGGACATGTTCGATATCGGTCGTCAGACCAAATCCGAAGGCAAGCATCAGGACCGCTGAACCGACGAACGCGAAGAGCAGGCGAACAGGGTCTCGCATGATCTGCACCGCTTCGTTCCGGGTGTACGCCAGTGTTCGTCCGATCGCCAGTTGTGACGGAGATAATGCCGCGTGTTCGACATGGTCAGTCATCTCCATCACAGGTTTTTCTGCAGAGGAGCCTGCGTCTCCTCTCACATCTTCTGCAATCGCATCTTCCATGTAGCCGATAAAGGCCTCTTCCAGACCAGATGCACCACGGTCATCGATCAGCTTCTGCGGTTCATCGCAGGCCAGTACCCGACCGGCATGCATCAGGGAAATCCGGTCGCAACGCATCCCTTCGTTCATGAAGTGGGTGGTCACAAATATCGTGACCCCCTGATTCCGCGACATGTCAATCAACAGTTCCCAGAAACTGTCCCGGGCGACGGGGTCCACGCCGGATGTCGGTTCATCGAGAATCAGCATCTCCGGTTCATGCAGCACCGCAACGGCCAGCGAAAGCCGCTGTCGCAGCCCCATGGGAAGATCACCCGCAGGGGCATCCAGATGTGACCTTAACCCGAATTTGTCGACCAGTTCTTCGATGCGGGCCTTGGCTTTTTCCGCAGGAAGATGATACAGCCTCGCGTCAAGCACCAGGTTTTCCCGGACAGTCAGTTCGCCATAGAGCGAGAATGCCTGGGTCATGTAGCCGAGATTCCGGCGGACTTCGAGACTCCCTGCTTCGACCGACTTACCGAAGAGAGTTGCGGTCCCTTCCGTAGGGGGGAGCAACCCGGTCAGCATCTTCATCGTGGTGGATTTGCCGCAACCGTTTGAGCCGAGAAACCCGAAGATTTCACCACGTTCGATCGAAAGGGTCACATGATCGACCGCGACGAAATCCCCGAAACGCCGCGTCAGGCCGTGCGCATCAATTGCGATCTCGGTTTGTCCGGCAGGGCGCGGCGGAATCACCAGTTCCTGATGCCCCATTCTCTTTTCTTCCGGAAGCAGAGCAATGAAGCATTTCTCGAGATCGGTGGTGCCGGTGCGCTCCATCAGTTCCATCGGGGTCCCTGTTGCCAGCACCTGTCCGGCATCCATCGCCACGATCCAGTCCCATTGCTGGGCTTCATCCATATAAGCGGTGGAGATGAGGACACTCATGCCTGGACGCTGCGCCCGGATGTCATCGATGAGAGCCCAGAATTGTCGCCGGGAGAGTGGATCAACCCCAGTCGTCGGTTCATCGAGAATCAACAGGTCGGGATCATGAACAAGGGCTCCACAAAGTCCGACTTTCTGTCTCATTCCTCCGGAGAGCTTTCCGGCGGGGCGATTGGCGAAGGGGGTCAGTCCGGTCGCTTCCAGAAGTGCGCCAACCCGGGCGGGCCGTTCAGACGCAGACAGCCCGAACAGCTGCGCCATGAAGTCGACATTGTCATAAACGCTCAGTTCCAGATACAGGTTCTTGCCCAACCCTTGCGGCATGTAGGCAATTCGTGGACAGGCATCGCGCCGATGCCGCACGTCCGCGATATCCCCATCGAGGACGGTCACTTCCCCCTGTTGAAGCACTTTGGATCCGGCGATGATGGCCATCAATGTCGACTTGCCGACGCCGTCCGGACCGACAATGCCGACCATCAGTCCGCGGGGAAAATCGATGGACAACCGATCGAGGGCAACGGTGCTGCCGTAGCGATGAGTGACATCCTTTACGGAAACAACAGGCTTGTCGCTCGACATCGTCATCTGTGCCTGAGAAGTAAAACAGCGAGAGAAAGCCCCAACCGCTATGACGGGTTTCTATTTGGAAGCGGGTGGCATCACGGATGTGTCACCGGCGGTGGAAGCGGCCGCCTGTGGATTCGCCGTGGTATCACTCGCGATTCCCTCCGTCGGTAATCCAAGGGTTGGCTTTTCCGGAGGTGACACGAGATCCTGCAGAAACGGAGGCCACACGGCATTTTCCTCGAACTTGACATAACCAACGCCCCGAACGCCGGTTTTCACACGTTCGATGTAAGCAGAGACCAGTTCTTCCGGGACCTGAAGCTTGACCCGAAACATCAGCTTGTCACGCTCACTCTTCGTCTCCACCTGCTTCGGGGTGAACTGTGCCTCAGGCGAGACGAAACTGACAGATCCCGCCGCCGCCCGTCCCGGGGCATGGTCGACAGTGATCCTCGCATCAGAACCGATTTTCAGGCGAGACGCCACTTCCGCAGGCAGGAAGATCTCCATGTAGACATCTTCCAGATTCACCAGAGTGAGTGCTTTCCCACCGGCGCCGAGAACCTCCCCTTCTTCCGCCAGCCGATACAGGACCCGTCCACGGACCGGCGATTTCAGTGTGGCGTCGCTGATGCGTGTTTGAATCTTCGCGGCCTGTGCCTGTGAGACTTCCACTTCCTGCTGAGCCGTTCGCAGTTTTGCCTCGTCTTCTGCAACTGCAGCCTTCTTCACCTGGAGATTTGCTTCCCGGCGGTCGTATTCCTGTTGCGTGCCGGCATTGGAATCCAGAAGTTTTTTATAACGATCAAATTCCACCTGCGCCAGATTCAGTTCACTTTTGGAACGGATCACTGTCGAGTTGCTGGCAGCAACCCGTTCCTGATCGGAAGCGATACTGGCTTTCGCTTCCGCGAGTTCCGCCTCCAGTGTGGATGTGTCCATCTCGACGAGAACTTCGCCACGACTGACGAGACTTCCTTCTTTGACGAGGATTTTTCTGACCCGCAATGGTTCTCTGGCGGCAATGTCGACGAGCTTGGCCTCAACCCGGCCATTTCCGGCCACAATTCCCGGAGGAAGAGAGGACTGTCGGGATCGCGAGATCTGATAAACAACAGCTGCAATCACCACCACCAGCAGCAGGGCGGTCAACGCTTTCCTGATCATCGGTCCCGATCCCCGCATGAAGAGAGTATAAGAACCACTAACAAAACTGACCCCGATCCGCTCGCGGAAAGGAAATCTTCATGGTTTGAGAGGTTTTGTTCGCGGCTCTAAGATAAATCATCCTGATTGTGTCAAAACGAGATTCGAAGAGCAATCAAAGAGGTCACCACTTCAAATCTGCGTGCAGTCGAGACTGCCGGTCGTTTGAAGGAAGAAGAGAAGCTCTCTGGAACGTCAGATTCGTATCGCCGTAGGGGGTTAGGAACTGGAAATAATTTGTTTCCTGGAATATGAGATCGGAACGTTCCTTAGGACCGTCCTGAGAATAAGTGTCGTGAGTGTGGCCGGGGTTGGACAGAGCGAAGCGAAGGAAACCCCGGTGGATCGCCCGAAATCGAACGACACACCTCTTCTATAAAAACGACAGCAATATTCAGGGCGGTCCTTACTTGTGTTCCACAACGTCCGATCCACAACTCGGGCAGGAGTAATGCAGACTGAGGCGATCGACCTTCCAGTCCGGCTCCGATTTGCCTGAATCAACATGAATCAGATGAATCACACCGCGTCCCTGATCGAGTGCGGTTTCGATCGAATCGGCGATACGGCCTCGTGATTCGGGATCGACCTTCACGCGATCCACAATTGTTTCAATCTGATGCTGACGTTTATGATCGATCTTAGGGACGTCGTCTAAAGAATAGGTTTTGCCATCGATTCGCACCCGCAAAAAGCCGAGTGTTGTGAGGCGTTCCCACAGCTTGGGGAAACTCTGTCCAACAGTCACCTGAACTGGCGCGGCAAGATACAGCTTTGTTCCGGCGGGGAGTGATTGTACCCGTTCGACAATCTGATCGGTCGTCTGTCGGGTGACCGGTTGCTGGCAGTCAGGGCAATACATCTCTCCCAGTCGGGCAAACAACACGCGGAGATAATCATAAATCTCCGTCACCGTCCCGACAGTGGAACGAGGTGTCGCTCCGACAGTTTTCTGCTCAATTGCAATGGCGGGAGAGAGCCCGGAGATGTGTTCCAGTTTCGGCTTCGGCATCTGTCCAAGGAACTGGCGGGCGTACGCGGACAACGATTCCACATACCGACGCTGACCTTCGGCATACAGGGTATCCATCGCGAGTGACGTCTTGCCGGAACCGCTCGGCCCGCAGAAAACACTCATCCGATCTCGAGGAACCGTGAGATTGACCGATTGCAGGTTATGTTGAGAGGCTCCTCGAATGACGATGGATTCGGTATCGCCGTTTTTGTTGTTCTGTTTCTCTTTGACCGAACGCGAAACCGGAACGGCCTTTGATTTCTTCGTCGGAAAGAGAATCGGGGCCAGTGCCCGACCGGTGTGACTCTCTTTGCACTTCGCGACCTCTTCCGGAGTTCCCTGAACGACGAGTTGACCTCCCCCGGATCCCCCTTCCGGGCCGAGATCAATCACCCAGTCTGCCGTTTTGATCACATCCAGATTATGTTCGACCACCAGAACAGTGTTGCCGTCGTTCACGAATCCATGCAGTGCTTCCAGCAGTTTCCGAACATCTTCGAAGTGCAGTCCGGTGGTCGGTTCATCCAGCAGATATAACGTTTTTCCGGTAGAACGTTTTCCGAGTTCTCTCGCCAGCTTCACCCGTTGTGCTTCTCCCCCCGAGACCGTGGGAGAGGGCTGTCCCAGTTTCATGTAATCGAGACCGACGTCATGCAACGTCTGCAACATACGGTAAATTTTGGGGTGGTTCTTGAAGTGTTCCAGAGCTTCCTGAACGTCCATATTGAGAACGTCGGCAATGGACTTGTCACGGTATTTCACTTCCAGCGTTTCATGATTGAACCGCTTTCCGCCGCAGAGATTACAGGGAATCCAGATGTCGGCGAGGAAGTCCATCTCCAGCTTGGTGGCTCCATTCCCCTCGCAGGCTTCGCACCGTCCCCCCGCCACATTGAAACTGAAACGCCCCGCCTGATACCCCCGAATTTTGGATTGAGGCAACAGTGTATAGAGTGTTCGAATCTCGTCGAACAGCTTCACATAGGTCGCCGGATTCGAACGCGGAGTCCGGCCAATCGGAGACTGATCGATATCAATCGCCTTGTCGAGCAGATGGAGCCCTTCAATCTTCCTGTGACTGCCGGGGTTCCCTTTCCCCTTGTTCACTTCCTGATTCAGCACTTCCCAGAGAATGTCATTGCTGAGAGAACTCTTGCCGGAGCCGCTCACGCCGGTCACACAGACAAACAGTCCAAGTGGGATTTCGACATCGACATCCTTCAGATTGTGATGCGTTGCCCCGACAACTTTGAGTTGATTCTCTGTTCGCGGCCGCCGCTCTTTCGGAACCGGGATGGAAGTGCGCCCGGAGAGATAGGCTCCCGTCACACTCCGTTTGTTCGACATGATCTCGTCGACCGATCCTTCGGCCACGATTTCTCCCCCGCGCACGCCGGGACCGGGACCGAAGTCAACAAGGTGATCGGCTGCCCGCATCGTCTCTTCATCATGCTCGACAACGATGACAGTGTTTCCCTGATCCCGCAGATGGAGAAGACTGTCGAGGAGCATCTCGTTATCACGGGGATGCAACCCGATGGACGGCTCATCCAGAATGTACAACACCCCGACCAGTCCGGATCCAATCTGCCCAGCGAGTCGGATGCGCTGCGATTCTCCCCCGGAAAGCGTGGGAGCGGTCCGATTCAATGAGAGATATCCCAGTCCACATTTCTGAAGAAAGCCGAGACGCCCCCGAATTTCCTTGAGAGCTTCTTCCGCAATCAGCTTGTGCGTGTCGGTCAGTTCGAGCGACTGGAAGAATTGGACCGCATCATCAACGGAAAGATGACAGACCTCTGGGAGTGAGAGTGGTTCTTTCTTCTTTGCGGTGGAGGTGATGAGAACATTGCGCGCCTGTGCATTGAGTCGTTCTCCCCCGCAACTCTGGCAGCCGACCACATCCATATACTTCTCAAGCTGCCGACGACGCATCGGGTTTTTCCCTTTGATGTATTCGTCGAGCAACTCGTTAATGTAGCCATTCCACTTGCCTCCATGCTTCCACATTCCGCCGGAATGTCGCCACGAGAAGGTGATATGGCGGTCTCCGGTTCCATACAGAAACTGCTGCTGTGCCGGAGTGGGAAGGTCCTGCCAGGGGTGCTTGAACAACGCTCCATCTTTGAGACCGTTGTCCTGTTCGATAGCTTCCGCGGCTCCTTTCAGGATGTGACGCCGCCATTTCCCGATCTTCTTGAACGACGGAATCAGGTCGAACGCCCCTTGTGAAATCGACTTTTCCGGAGCAGTAATCAACCGGTCGAGGAGAATGTCGTGCCGCATTCCGAGACCGGTGCAGTCCTTGCACATTCCCAGCGGGCTGTTGAAGCTGAACAATTGCGGCGAAGGCGGTTCGTAACTGATTCCACACGTCGGACAGGCGTAATGAGCCGAATAAAGTCGTTCGCTGGCGGTTTCACCATCAGTGAGAACGATCAGGCGTCCTTTGCTGAGTCGGGTGGCCGTTTCAATGGCGTCGGACAATCGGGACCGCTGCCCTTTTCCGGCGACGAGACGATCGATCACCACGTCAATTGTATGCTTGAAGTGTTTCTTCAATCCCAGATCATCTGACAGGGAGACCACTTCTCCATCGACCCGCGCCCGGACGAATCCCTGTTTCAGCAGATCAGCGAACAGGTCACGGAACTCCCCTTTCTGCTGCTGCACCAGCGGGGCGAGAATCTGATACTTCGTCCCTTCCGGCAGAGCGAGAATGCTTTCGAGAATCTGGTCGGTCGACTGAGCCGTAATCGGCTGCCGGCATTGCACGCAGTGACCCAGTCCGACGCGAGCGAAGAGAACCCGCAGGTAGTCGTAGATCTCGGTAATCGTCCCGACCGTACTTCGGGGATTCCGCGAAGTCACTTTCTGTTGAATGGAGATCGACGGAGCTAAGCCGGTAATCAAATCGACTTCCGGCTTCGGCATCTGTCCCAGAAACTGCCGCGCGTACGTCGACAACGATTCCACATAACGCCGCTGCCCTTCCGCATAGAGCGTATCGAACGCCAGCGAACTCTTCCCCGACCCGCTCACGCCGGTCATACAGATCAATTTGTTTCTTGGAAGAGTGACAGTCACGCCCCGCAAGTTATGCTCACGAGCGCCACGAATCAGAATGTCAGCAGCCATGGAGGGAATGCAGGGGTCAGGATTCAGGGATCAGAGGTCAGTGCGATCCTTCGAATTGTCATGTCTCACGCAGCAGAACATTTGAACAGGTTGCAGTGAGATTCTCCATAGTGGAGGACTGTGGATGTGCGAGATCCATGGACCCATCAAACTCAATCCATCTGTCGCCCCGCGGATCATCAAGAAGAAACCAGGAACCTGACGACTTACTTCACAGCCGGGGAATGACACCGTGACAGGGAGATGAGGGCGTAGGCCGTGGTCAGGTTTGGGTCCCCTTCCAGCCAGCGCGGATTCTCGTTCACCCAGCTTCCGTTGGCTTTCTGCTCGGAGAAGAGTTGCTCGGCCAGTTCTTTGCGCCAGTCATGCGAGACGTCGGACGCATCGACGAACTGGTGACTTCCCAAAGTCTCCAGTGCTTTCGCAAACATCTGGTAGTAGTAATACAGCCCCTGCTGTCCCATGCCGGGGTTTTCTTTCAGGGTGTAGAACTTGCGGATCCACGATTCCGCGGCTTTGACACGAGGATCGTCAGGATTGACTCCCGCGTAAATCATGCTTTTCAGTCCGGCATAGGTCATGCTGGCATACGACCGGAGTCCTCCATCGGGATTCGTCCCGGCCTGTGATGAGCCTCCGGCGGCCACGGTGTAATAGAATCCACCGTCTTTGACTTTGTCGGCATGTTCGGTGGTGTTGTGTTCGCTCGGCAGATTCTGGCAACGGGAGACGAACACGAGTGCGTTCTGAACGGCCGCATCATGCGACGAGATTCCGGCCGCTTTCATCGCTTCCAGAAAGAACGTTGTGTTCGACAGGTCTGGACGGGAATGAGATCCGTATCCGGCCCCACCAAAGGCAACGTTCCCCTTTCCTTCTCCAATTTCCTTCTCATCCCATTGAATCTCTTTCAGATAGGCGATGGCCTTTTCGATGGCCGCGTTGTAACGTCCATCGGCATTGGCAGAGGCGAATGCCATGACCGCCAGTGACGATTCATAATTTTTGAGCTTGGAATTCGGATGATAGACCCCGCCGTCCGGTTGCTGATGGGATTCGAGAACCTTGAGTCCCTGTTGAACAGTCGGATCGGAAACCGGAACGCCACTCACCAGTAAGGCATGAGTCGCAATGGCGGTGATGCCGAGTGACGTGGGAGAGGTCCATGTTCCGTCTTCCGACTGATTGGATTTGAGAAAGGTAACTCCCTTCTGGATGGAATCTTTCAATCGATCCGGGGCCGGTCCCACCTCAGCGTGAAGACTGGACTGACAACAGACCAGCAGAACGAGGCTCGCAATGAGAGAACGTCTGGAAAACCCACCCGTAATCCGCTTGCGGAAAAGGAATTTCTCATCGATTGAGAGGTTTTGTTCTCGGCACATACAAGCACTCTTTCGCAAAAGAGGGAGAAGCGATCGGGAAGTTCCGTGTTGCTGATTATAGGAAAATTTGCACGCAATGTGATAACGTGTGGTGCAACTGCAGATTGCCTTTGACCTTTACGAAAATGAACCGTGAGGGCGAGGCTCCCGCCGAACCGCAAACTGTGGAGGGCGTTCTCTTCCATGCGGCTCAGCAGGAGCTTCGCCCTCCCGGAATTTACCGATCTTTAAACAAGTAGAAGCCTTGGCAATTGCAGTACCGAAACGTGTCCCGATTCAATGCGGAGTGTTTCTGAATGTCGTCTGAAAAAGTGCCGTCAGCTTTTCCCGAATTGCCGGAGAACCCTGACGAACTGCCGGAGATCCCCGGTGGATGGAATCAGGTGGAGATCCCCATCGGTGAGCAGGTGTTGAAGATGCATCGCCCCACCGATCCGGATCTCTTTCTGGACGATGCCGACGTTCAACGGGAAAATGCGCGGCACGACTACATGCCCTATTGGGCGTTTCTCTGGCCGAGTGCGACCCCCATGGCGGCAGCGGTGATGAAGGCTCCATGGCCAGCAGGAACGAAGGTGCTTGAACTCGGGGCTGGAATCGGTCTGGTCGGTCTCGCTGCGGCTTTTCGGGGAGATCAGGTCACGTTCAGCGATTATGACCGCACGGCATTGCATGTCTGCCGGTTGAATGCCCGATTGAATGATCTCCCGGATCCCGAACTCTGGGAGCTGGACTGGCGTCAGTTCTCACCCCGCCGGTTTCCGGTGCTCATCGGCTGCGAAGTGACGTACGACGCCGCACTCCATGAACCGCTGCTGGATGCAATCGCTCTGCTGATGGAACCAGAAGGCGTCTGCTGGCTCGGAGACCCGGGACGATATCAGTCACAGTTCTTTCATGCGAAGGCACTCGCCAAAGGCTTTCAGGTACGATGTCTGGATCAAATGGGAAAACCGATTGAAGCCTCTTCGGCCGGAACCTTTCAGATTACGGAACTGCGATTCCCGGCACCGGATGAATCGTTCAGCAGAGAATGATTCTGCAGGCTTCACTTCAACTTCTGAGTCGGTGAAGTATTGGACGGGAGATAGGACGCCGCCGGTTTGGGACGACCGAAGAAGTATCCCTGCCCCAGTTCAAAGCCCAGGTCGCGGCAGGCGTTTCTCTCCGATTCGGTTTCAATTCCTTCGGCAATGGTGGCGATACTCGCGTCGTGCGACATATCGACGAGCATCTTCAACATCCGCCATTGATAGGGATTCGCTTCATGAATGTCCCGGATCAGGCTGGCATCAAACTTCAGGAAGTCCGGAGGGGCTTTCACCAGTTCCAGCAGACGTGACTGCCCGGCACCAAAGTCATCGTAGGCCACTTTGAATCCAAGGTCTCGAACCGCTTTGCAGAAGTCGACCGTGAGCAGCGGATCATTGATCGCCCCTTCATGAATTTCGATCACCAGATTCACATGAGGGGCCATATTCTTCAAGTCGACCAGAGAAGGAAGAACGTCGACTTCCAGACTTTCATTACAATGTGTGTTCATGAACAGGCTGGAGTTCTGTGGAATGAATGTTCCAAACTCCAGAGCTTTCACTCGACAGATCAGACTCAACTCCACTTCACGATTGACCATTTCCGCAGTACGGAACATCTCCGCAGGGTTTTCCAGCCCGATGAGTCCGGTTCTGGCGAGAGATTCATATCCAATGGTTCCCCCGTCGGTGAGTTGCACAATCGGCTGATACGAAGGAACGACTTCCTGCTTCTGTAACAACTGATGAAGCTGACTGAGAACCCAGTTGGATTCGAGAACATCAACGGCTTGTGCCGTCTTCTTCAGTGCATCGAGATCGGCACGCGAGTTTCCAACTTCTGCCGGCCGGTACTCAACCCGAAATTCGACATTGGCGATTTCGATATGGTCGCCATCCGCGATTGCGGTTGGCTGAGTCACCTGACGACGATTGAGGTATGTGCCATTCGTGCTTCCTAAATCGCGCAGAAAGAGATGCGGACCGATCTGGAGGATTTCCGCATGACGTGCGGAAACCGTCTGAGATGCAATCTGCAAATCAGACTCGGCCCTGCGTCCAATGACGAAAGCAGGGGAGTCAACTTTAATCTGCGTCAACGTTCGCAACGGAGGGAGGCAGCCCACAAGAAACCAACCGTCGCGCGTTTTGCTTGCGGCGTTCGAGCCGGATGGCGAAACGAGCGTTTGCATGGACATTCGAAATCCTGCACTGACGTGAACGATAAAAAACCGGGTTTCACTCGGTAACACTAAGACGCTACAACCCAATTCCCTCCGTGTATCGATTTTGAACAACGCTTCCGAACGAAAAACTGGGGAACGTAAACAGTCGAAACAGAATAGTCCGCCTGAACCTCCCGAAGCGACTGTAGCAATTCTTCCGATTGCAGGGGTCGAAGAGCAAAAGCACTCAAGCGACTGCATTCAACAGAGCAGCATTTGCGGCAAAATCGTTAAATTAGTCCGAATTAATGTCCAGTTTCCCCCTGTTCTGGAAACCCTGCTTTTTTCTGGCAGTTGCATTGGGGGATCACCTGAGAGCAGAATTCAGGCTTCAGAAGAGAATGAAACGGAACGACAGAACGGTTCCATTTGAAACAGGCAGAGCAATCCAGACATGATCAATCTCGACCAGAACGCGACAACTCCCGTGGCTCCAGAAGTCCTCGAAGTGATGTGCCGTGTTGCGACGGATTGTGTCGGTAATCCGGGAAGTCGTCATCGTGCGGGGCGTCGGGCAAGACAGGCGCTGGAAGAGGCCCGGGAGTCGATTGCGGAGATTCTGGAAGCCGAACCGGGTGAAGTCGTCTTCACTTCCGGAGGAACAGAATCAACGAACATCGCCCTCTTTGGATACGGAGCCGGACGGACCGGAACGATCCTTCTGCCAGATGGAGAACATCCGGCAACGGAAGAACCGGTTCGAAGACTGATCACCTCCGGGTGGAAACGTCGTGTCCTCCCGATGGACGAAACAGGGCGTCTGACACCATGGTCATTGAATGAAATTCCTCTCGATGGGGTAGATATCGCCACGGCTTTGCTGGCTCATAACGAAACGGGAGTAATTCAGAATCTGTCTCCTCTGATTGAACGATGCCTGTCGGAGGGAATTCCGTTTCACGTCGATGCGGTGCAGGGAGTCGGCAAAATCGATGTCAGCTTCCGGAAGCTCAAGGCCACGACTCTGTCGCTGGGAGCCCACAAGTTTCATGGCCCTCGTGGGATCGGGGCATTGCTCGTTCGAAAAGGGGTGACACTGCCTTCCCTGTTCGGAGGAGGACATCAGGAGTCCGGCCGCCGACCGGGAACGGAACCGGTGATGCTGGCAGTTGGAATGAGTGTCGCATTACGTCTCTGGCACGATCAGAAGGACGCACGAACGCGTTTGTTATCCGAGCTTCGTGATCGTCTGGAACAGGGATTGATCGCCCGTTGTGCCCCAGTATTCATCAATGGAGACATGACAAACCGGCTTCCCAATACAACGAACCTGTCATTCCCCGGCTGCGAGGGGGAACCGCTACTGGTGGCACTCGACCTGGCGGGTGTCTGCTGCTCGCTGGGAAGTGCCTGTGCCAGCGGATCGCTCGAACCTTCTCCCGTGTTACTGGCCATGAATCTGCCGAAAGAACGGTATTCATCCGCACTCCGGCTGAGTGTCGGTTCCACGAACACGGTGGAAGAAATCGATCAAGCGATTGAAATCATCAGTGCGACGGTCACGCGTTTAAGAGAACGCTACTGAACGTAAAAAGCGACAGACCAGCAACAATGCCGATCCATCGCTTTTGTACTCTTCTTCAGGCTCAGGCCCGAGTCAATGTCTGTTCGAAGACTGACAATTTGCCATGACTTCCTGAATCCTGATCCCTGAATCCTCGCCTCTGAACTGCTCTCAGGCGGCTTCTTCCTGATTGTCCGGCTCGGCTTCTTCTTCATCGCTGTAAACGAGTGAATAGATGCCGTTGGCGGCTTCTTCCAGAAAGAGGCGAATGTTTTCACTTTCGGTCGAACTGATCAGGCTTTCCAGCCCGTCCAGAACGCGATCAACTTCTTCACTTGTAATGACTTCGTATTCTTCGTCCGCGCGCTCCATGGGGAGTGTGTTGTCCTCTTCAAATTGCTGAGCATCTGTTGGCATCGATCTGACCTCCAATGTCTGTCACGACTGAAAATAATGATCCGGGGCGTGCGCTTCGTGCGACACCTCTTTTACGTTTTTTTCTTTTTGGCCGGAGCTTTGCCGGTTTGTTTCGGAGCAGCCGCTTTGGGAGCTTTGACTCCACCCGATTTCTTTGAAGCAGGCGTCTTGAAAATTCGGTCCCATCCGTCTCGAAACTTATCGTTCGAACCCGTGTGTACTGTGTAACCTGTCATTATCGTTCGTCTTCACTTTCCTGCGATCTCATCTGATGTCTGCTGCAAGGGGGGCACAAGATAACAATCCTGCCCCCGATTTCACCAGAGAGATTCTCCACGATCTGAAATTCTGAAATCAAAGAATCGCCGATCACCTGTCACGCGGCATCCTGCTCGCGACTGACTCCTTTTTGAGACCCTCTTTTCGAACGGCGAAAATGCGGGCCTTTCAGGATTTTATCGGTCGATTGTTCAATACGAATGATTCGACCGCCAAGGTGTTCGATTCGCTGGGAGACTTCATGCGTGGTCTGTTGCATGCCTCCACCCACGAGAGTCACGATTCCCAGCAACAGCAACATCTGTCCGGCTGTTGCGACCAGCCATCCGGTCGAGGCATATCGTTCGATGTCTCCGAAATAGCCCCATAACACGAACACGGTGCCAACTGTTAACAAACCGACTCCCAGATACGCCATGAGTTGTCCCCACATGGCTTCCATTCGTCCTGGAAGCGAACTTTTCCGGGGAGCATTCACTCTCGTATCAAAATGAGGAGCGTGCGTGTCTTCTGCATGGGAGGCATCAATGCGTGCTTTTCGCTTTGCTTTCTGAACCTTGACGACAGGAGCCTCTGGGATTTCGGTTTCGGCGTCCTCGTTCGATGACTGATTGACATCCCCAAGAACTTTTTCAAGACGTTGAGAGCGTCGTGGCCGGTCCTGCCGTCCTGGAACCGGTCCCGAGGGGGCGGTGTGCTGGTTGTCGACGCGCCAGCGTGCCTTGTTTTGTGAATCCGGAGAAGGTTCTGACTCAACGTCTTGATCGTGATAGGATGCAGGTGGATTCGGGTTCGAAGCAGTCGGATTTTTTTTCGGAGTCTCCGCAGGAACTGCCGGAGTTGCCGGCGGTTGAGGGGAGGCCG
>DATMFC010000240.1:0-5692 GCA_035556335.1 Planctomicrobium sp.
GGTTACGCGCGAAGTTTATTCCACAGATGCCAGTATTTATCAGATTCAGCCGCTGGGGGTCGCTTATCCCCGACACCGTGACGATGTCGTGACTCTCGTTCAATATGCCAGCGAGAACGAACTTCCGCTGATCCCCCGTGGCGCCGGTTCCGGGTTGGCGGGAGGAGCACTCGGACGGGGAATCATTGTCGACTGTGCCCGTCATTTCACGAAGATTGAAAGCATCTCTGATACCACGGTTCGCGTTCAATCAGGTGTCGTTCGAAATCAGTTGAATCACGAACTGAAAAAACATGGCCGGTACTTTGCCCCTGATCCGGCGAGTACGGCCATGACGACAGTCGGCGGAATGCTGGCAGTCGATGCTGCGGGATCCCGCGCGATTCGTGTGGGCTCGGTTCGTGATCATGTCGAGCGCATTGAAACCGTCGTCGCTGACGGAAGCTGGTTTGAGGCGGGAAAACATCATCGCTGGCTCAGCGACGGATCGCCGCGTCTCATAGAACTGGTTCGCCGTGTGAATCAGGTGGTCAGCAAACATCAGGAACTCATTCAGCAGCGCCAACCCCGCGGACGTCGCAACTGTTCCGGCTATCATCTCTCGTCCGTTCAGGAAGGAGACCACATCGATCTGGCCAGGTTGCTTGTGGGATCTGAGGGAACATTAGGCATCTTCACGGCGGCCACATTAAATACTTTGCCGTTGCCGGAACATCGTGCGGCAGCGCTGATTCTATTTCGCGATCTGGAACCGGCATTAGAAGCGGTTCAACAAATCTGTCCACTTGAACCGAGTGCGTGTGATTTACTCGATCGACGTTTATTATCACTTGCCCGTGATTCTCATCCACAGTTTCAACAACTGATTCCGGCGAATGCTGAAGCGGGATTGCTGATTGAACAACATGGATTAAATAAACGTCACGCCAGTGACTGGTTACGTGGAACACTGGCTCTCGTTCGCCAGATTGACCCGACCGCAAATATTGCCGCAGAAGCACATACATTCGATGAAGTGGAAGCATTATGGGCACTTCCTTATCGAGTGGTTCCCTTATTAAATCAACTGCGTGGAGAATCTCGGGCTCTTCCGTTTGTGGAAGATATTGCTGTTCCTCCGGCAGTTCTGCGTGACTTTCTGATTCGTGCTCATAAGGTTTTTCAAAAGCATTGGCTCACAGCCTCGCTTTATGCACATGCTGCGAGTGGACAGGTTCACTTCCGTCCGTTCATGAAGCCCCCTTCTGCGGAGAGTGGTCAACAGATCGAATCACTCTCCCGGGAACTGTATGAAGTCGCCATTTCCTGTGGTGGGACCATCAGCGGAGAACATGGAAACGGCCTTGCTCGAACCGCATTTCTTCGAACGGAATATGGTCCGTTGTACCGGGTCTTTCAGGAGATCAAACAGGTCTTTGATCCCTTGGGAATTTTGAATCCGGAAAAGATCGTCAGCAATGATGCCCATTTGACGATTCGTGATTTCCGGCCGCTTCTCATTGAAGGAGACGAAGAGAATCCGCTGATCCCGTTGCAGCTTCAATGGGAAAAAGGAGACTTTGTCGACACCATCCAACGTTGCAACGGATGTGGAGATTGTCGGCGTCAGAATGAGACGGTTCGGATGTGTCCGTTCTTTCACCTGGACCAGATCGAAGAAGCGAGCCCTCGATCAAAAGCCAGTCTGATGCGGTCTATCGCGACAGGAAAAGCCGACCCGAAAACCTTCTCGACAGATGAAGCCAAACAACTGGCCGACCAATGTTTCAACTGCAAGCAATGCCATCTTGAATGTCCCTCACAGGTCGATATTCCGGCTCTCGCTATTGAAGCCAAAGCACAGTGTGTGTCTGCCGTCGGACTGAGCAATTCTGACTATGTTCTTTCACGGGCTCATACTTTCGGGCGACTGGGATGCCGGTTTTCTCCACTCGCCAACTGGGCCATTGCTCACTCCGGGATGCGCTGGCTGATGGAAAAGCTTCTGGGCATTTCACGACATCGCCGACTCCCAAAATTTGCTCGAGGGGAATTTGTCCGACAGCATCGTCACAGCGACCCCAGCATTGAAGCCTGCGACGCGGTCTATTTCGTCGATCACTTTGTGAATTATCACGACCATGATCTAGGCAACGCATTTTTGCGGGTGATGAAACATAATGACGTTCGGATCACTGTTCCCCAGGGTCAAGTCGCCTCGGGCATGGCGATGATTTCGGTGGGGGATCTCGACGCCGCCAGAGAACTTGCCGAGACGAACATCAGAATTCTCGCCGAATATGCCCGGGAAGGACGTCCCATTCTTTGTACCGAACCGACCGCAGTCGTCTGTTTAAAATATGAGTACCCACGACTGCTCAATAAACCGGATGTGCATCTTGTCGCACAGAATACGTTCGACGCGGGAGACTATTTAAGAACCCGCCAACAGTCCGGAAAGTTGAGGACCGATTTCACTGAGCTGCAAATGGACGTTCGATACCATACGCCGTGTCATTTGAAGTATCTCGGTGCTCCGTCCGCGCTCGCAGAACTGTTGACTCTCGTTCCCGGGATGAGGGTTCAATCCATCGATCGGGGTTGTTCCGGCATGGCGGGAGCCTTCGGGTTGACCTCACACAACTATGAACGTTCACTCAAGATGGGTGAACGCCTGATAGTGGAAATGCAGCAACCCGGTTTTCATGCAGGAACAACCGAATGCAGCAGTTGCCGGATGCAGATGGAACAACAGTCCCGTGTAGCAACACTGCATCCTTTAAAACTGTTAGCACTGGCTTATGGACTGATGCCGGAGTTAAACGCCCGTCTCTCGAAAATGGCCCCGGCCGGATTGGTGTTGTCATGACCGTCAACGTTCATTTTTTCGCGCTGGCCAGAGACCTCGCAGGAAACGACACACTTTCGATTGATCTCCCGGAAGATGCAACAGTCGCTGATTTACGGACAGCTCTGGCCGATCAGGTTCCGAAACTGAAGCCAATTCTTCCACAACTGTTCATTGCACTGGGGGAGAACTGTGTTGATGATCTGACCCCGTTGTATTCCGGAGCCAGTGTCGCCTGTTTCCCCCCTGTCAGCGGCGGATGAGATGGAAATAAAGAGGTCAGAGAAAGAGGATGAAATTTCATTGGGTGGCCCAGATTGCAAGCAATCTGGGCCACCCTGAATTGTTACTCCAAACGTCGAAGAACAACAAAAAATGGACGATTACGGACTCCCGTCTCCGAACTGGATCGGCCTGACCAGCGAACCGATTGATGTTCCGGCGCTGCTGGAATTCGTCAACTCCCCTCAGGCGGGAGCCGTGGTGCTTTTTCTGGGAACGGTTCGGGAGATGACTCAGGGACGCCGGACAATCGCTCTCGATTATGAAGCGTTTCCTGAAATGGCATTGAGCAAGATGGAAGAGATTATTGAAGAGGCCCGAGTCCGCTGGCCAGTCGTGAAAGTGGCCGTCGAACACCGCACCGGTCACCTGGGTCTCACGGAATGCAGTGTCGCGATTGCCGTCAGTTCTCCACATCGTCAGGACGCCTTTGACGCCGGGAAATACCTGATCGATGAACTGAAAACTCGAGTTCCCATCTGGAAAAAAGAAAATTGGGACGACGGCACCACCGAATGGATTCATCCTGGACTGGAGCAGAAATCGTGAACTCTCGCTGTTCTCCTCATTTTTTCCCTGTGATTGATATACAGGATTCAATTTGATTTCCTATACTCCGTTGTGACTGATCCATCTGGTCCTCGCTATCCCGGAATGAAAGATGACGTCTTCTCAGGAAAAACCTCCTCCCGCTCCTGAGCTGATTCTCAGTGACACTCCCACTCCGGCCGAAATCGACCAGATTCGCACCTTTCTTACCGCTCAGGGAACGTTCCGGTTCCCCACTCTTTCTTCAGGCCTGTTCTCCGCTGCTGCTGCCGAGAACCCCGAATTCCGCCTGACCGGGTATCAATACGTCTGGACCCGTGATAACTGCCATGTCGCTCATGCACTCTGGGCCACTGGAGACAAAGCCACCGCAGTTCGCGCCGTGGAATCTCTGCTGGAATTCTACGGGAAACACCGTCAGAAGTTTGTCGATATCATCGAAGGCCGGGTCAGTCCTGCCGAACCGATGAATCGACCGCATATCCGCTTCGACGGGGAAACACTTTGTGAAGTGGATGTCCGCTGGGCTCATGCACAGAATGATGCCTTGGGATATTTTCTCTGGCTCACCTGTAAATTACTTCGGTCCGGAGATTTGACCGTCACCCCGGAACGTCTGGAACTGCTGCGGCTGTTCGTCCAGTATTTTCACGCGATTCACTTCTGGGAAGACGAAGACAGCGGACACTGGGAAGAAACCAGAAAGATCGAAGCCAGCAGCATCGGACCCGTTGTGGCCGGTCTGACAGAATTCCAGACCTGGATCTCACGTCAGTACATCGACTTTATCGACTCGGTTCTATTGAACGATTTAATTGATCAGGGACGACGGACACTTGAGGAAATTCTCCCTGCGGAATGTATTCAATCGTCCCCCTTACAGAACCGTCGTTATGACTCGGCGCTGCTGTTTCTGGTTTCTCCGCTGAAAATTGTTGATGAGAATCTTGGTCTGCAAATCGTTAATGACGTGGTGGAAAACCTGTCTGGTCCCATTGGAATTCGACGTTATCTCGGCGATTCCTACTGGTGTGCCAACTATCGCGATTTACTCTCACCTGAAGTCAGAACGACCGACTTCAGCGACGACATGTCAGTCCGAGATCAACTTCTCAAACCGGGTGAAGAAGCACAATGGTGCATCTTTGACCCCATTGTCTCGGTGATCTGGGGAGAGCGTTACCTGCAAAGCGGGTCACCTGATGACCTGTCGAAACAAGTTCATCACCTGAGACGTTCCCTGACTCATCTGACGACCATCGATTCCCGTTTCCCGGCCTGGCGTCTGCCGGAATCCTATTTCCTCGAACATTCGAAATGGATCCCGAACGACATCTGCCCGCTATTGTGGACTCAGGCCAATCTGCTTCTGGCACTGCAGGCGATGAGGCTGTCGGCCGAACGACTTGCCGTTGTTTGAAACGGTTAAATCCATTCCGGGAGGGGGAAGCTCCTGCTGAGCCGCATGAAAGAACACGTTTTCCCTTTGCTTACGGCTCGGCAGGAGCCTCGCCCTCCCGAGACTTATCAGCATAAAGCATTCAATAAAAGAACAGAGCGAAACCAGACTGGTCTCGCTCTGTTCTTTTAGATGTTCAATCTTACCAAAAAATCAGTTCGAAAGTGGCATGACGACGTAGGTGTAAGAGCCATCGGCCGTAAACACAGCGGCACTGTTACCGTCGATCAGGCTGAGTGTGACGGCAGCAGCGGATTCCAGTACCCGCAGGAATTCCTGTACGAATCGGGGATCGAAGGCCACTTTAATGGCATCCCCTTCGAAACTGATAGGGAGTTCAATGCGGGAGCTTCCCACATCCTGTCCGACGCTTGTCAGCGTAAGTGCCCCGTTCTGGAAGGTAAAATCGACTCCGCGACTTTCATCGTTGGTCACAATCATCGCCTGACGCACTGCCGACAACAGCGGGCCTGCCACAAACTCTACTTTGACGTTGCTTTCCGCAGGAATGACATCCTGATACTTCGGGAACCGTCCTTCGACCAGTCGTGAATAAATGGTTGATGGACCACTTT